>CAZDVP010000006.1:0-36660 GCA_964508865.1 uncultured Bacteroides sp.
GAGCATCTGACTACGGATCAGAAGGTTACAGGTTTGAATCCTGTATGAGTCACCCAGGCGCAGAGATTTTCCCGGCGCCTGTTTTTTTTATTTTAAAACGATAAGCGTATGACTGAGTTTCTTCAAAATCATAACCTCTTGGGGCTGGCCATTGGCGCGGCTACTTTTCTGATTATCGGATTGTTTCATCCGTTTGTTATCAAGGGTGAATATTATTTCGGGGTGAAGTGCTGGTGGGCGTTTCTGCTGGTGGGCATTGCTGCCGGAGTTGCTTCGGTGTTTTGCCATGACTTGTTCTGGCAGTCGATTCTTGCCGTTACGGCCTTTAGTAGTTTCTGGGGCATCGGGGAGGTTTTTGAGCAGCGCCAGCGAGTTGCCCGCGGCTGGTTCCCCAAAAATCCCCGCCGCCAAAAGTAGTCGTTATAGATACACTCAGTCTTGGTTAACTCAAATTAACAAAGCAAAAATATTCAAAAAGACAAAACAAAAGTTTTCAAAAACGCAAAATAATTTTGAGGTATCAGATGATTTAATACAACGCTAATGACATCTAATCTAAATCAAATATTTTTCAATTGGCTAAAAGAGCAACCAAGTATTGCTGAACCAAGTGCGCGTTCTTATGCAATGTCGTACTTGAATAAAGCCTGCAAGATTTGGGATGAGTCAATGAATCACTTAAAGCCATTAAATAATTCATTGCTCTTAATGATTGGAAAAAGAGAATACCGTAGTGCTATTGAGCAAGTTTTGCTTACATTGGAGGATATAATTATCCGCAGGGTAAATAACCATACATTAAATCAAAGAACAGGAAGTAATATTAGAACATCTCTTCATCGATTTCAAGAATTTATAGAATCCTACAAGGCGCCTGCAAAAATCAGTTTACCCAGTACAAGGGATCTACCCACTCCGCACGAAATAGTCAAAGAGGTTGAGGAAGAGGATTATGACATTGAGATTCTACGTAGGAAATTCCAGGCTAGAATTGCTAGTGGGCAAAGACGAGAATTTCCTGCTCGTGTACTAAATTCTATCCTAAAAAATGTTACATCAGATAGTTGGATTAAGAAATCTATTGAGAAATTATCAATCCTGACCGAAGGAGGAATACATTCTCTCAATGGAATTGACAGATTTAAAGTAAAAGATGGCATTTTATATGTCCGTCCAATTGTGTATCGGGATGGTTCACTCGTTGCAAAAGGCACATCAATTATTGATTCTCATGGATTTGTTAAAGTTTTAGGTTATCATTCTGATGGTTCAATACACCCGTTTAAGGTTGTTGTTCGATACGATGGTTCAATAGATTTCGGCTCTATTTCCATAGATCATTGTCCCGCAATATCTCTGGTAATGTCTACTGGTAAATATCCTGAATTTGATAAAGTTAATGAAGGTCTAGAATGTAATCCTCGAGAACTACAGAAAGAATTTGAACATATAAATTCGATAACATCCTATATTCTCATGGAGCGAAGTCAAAACTCATCAAAGGGGAATAAATGGTAATTATGAGTGCTTAAAGGCCCTCGGGATGGGTCTTTTGGGGCTATAGCCGCATCGGAGGCGCCTTTAATACAAAGCGTGCTCGCACACGCGCCTGCGCGTGCGAAATATTAGGAATGCTTATCGGCCTATGGTTTCGCCTATTAGGCTCAACCATAGGCTATTGTATGTCCACCCGCGCTGCGGGTGGTGGCGTTGCCACGACTAAGGCATGAGGAGCGGCCGGGCTGGGAGATTATGGAGGCGTGAAAAAAAGAGACTGTGCCTTTTTAGACACAGTCTTTTGTTTGGTGGCGGAGGCTGGACTCGAACCAACGACCTCCGGGTTATGAGCCCGACGAGCTACCACTGCTCTACTCCGCGATGTTTTACGGGTGCAAAGTTAGTGGTTTTCGGGCGAGTGTGCAAGTTTTTTGGCAGGAAAGTTGTGTTAAAAATTGTTATCTGCCTGTTGCCGAGAGGTATTCTGCTTCAGCCACACGGAAGTCGCCATAGGAGGCTATGTATTTGTTGCGTGCCTGCTGGTTCAGGGTCTGGGCATCGAGCAGGTCGGTGATGGTTGATGTGCCGGCTTCGTAGAAGGCTTGGTTCTGACGCAGGTTTTCGTTGCTCTGACCAATGGCTTCGGCGGCGATTTCCATTTTGCGGTGCGCGGCAGTGAGTTCGTCCCATTTGTTCTGCATGTTGATTTGCAGCATTTCGCATCCGTCGGAAAGCTGGAGCTGCGCGTTTTTCAGCTGAAGGTCTTTGCGCTTGATGGCGTGAGAGCCGCCCCACCAGCCGGTAATGGGGATATTAACGGCCAGAGTCAGCGCTCCGAAGTTGTGGCCCTGTTCGAGAACGTTGTGGTAGTACCAGCCGGCACCGCCCAGAACCGTGGGCAGGTTTTTGCCCACTTCCATTCGTTTTTCGAGCTTGCGGGCTTTGACCTGGCTTACGAGCAGCTGGTAGTCGTTGGTCTGAACCAGGGCTTCGGCCGGGTTAACGAGCAGGTCGGTGGGGTAGGCAGGCACCCGGTCGGGCACTACGGCGTCGATGTCGACCGGCGAAGTGTAGGGGGCGCCAACGTATTGCGACAGAACCATGCGGCAGAGCTTGATGCCGTTTTCGAGGTCGACCATCTGCGAGGCAAAGTCGTTGCGCTGCAGCTGAACCTTGAGCAGTTCGTTGTTGGTGACGATGCCCGCATCGACTGCCACCGAAACCTGGCGCTCCAGAGTGTCGAGCATGGCAATGCCCGAGGCCAGGGTGCCTTTGGTGGCTTTGAGGGTTGCCAGCTGCCAGTAGTATTTTTCGGCAGTGACGCGTACTTCCGATTCGCTCTGCTTGGCCTGGAGTTCGGCAACTGCTTCGCCGACCTTGGCCAGCTGGTTGCCGTTAACGATCTGGCCGCCCATGAAAATGGGCTGCAGGGCTTGCACGCCGCCCATGACGCCATGTTTGATCAGCTCGATTTTGAGCAGGTCGAGGGCGTTGTATTGCAAAACGTAGTTTGCGGTGCGGAATCCGAAACCGGCGGCGGAGATTTCGGGGAAATATTTGGTGAACGCTTCCTTGCGCGTTTCGCGGGCGGCGGCGGTGTTGTTTTCGGCCATTTTCATGGCGGTGTTGTTGGCAACGGCCATGTCGATGCATTGTTCGAGGGTGAGCACTGAGTCGGCCGGGGTCTGGGCGGCTGCTCCGGCAATGCCGGAGAGCGCCAGGAGCATAGTGGTGAGAATATGTTTTTTCATAGCGTTAGAATCAGAGTAAGTGAGTTTCGAGGGGTTCGGGCAGAGGCTGGTCGGCACCTTTTTTGTTGCCGCGGATGAGCCAGAATGCAACCGGTATGGTGGTCAGGATGAATATCATGGTTATGGGTGTGCCGTAGAAAATCACAACGCCCATAGGTTTCCAGAGGGCCGAGCCGCCCAGAACCATCGGCACTACGCCCATAGTGGCGGCAGCCGAGGTGAGGAAAATCGGGCGCATTCTGCGCTTGGAGGCATTGAATATGGCATCCTTGACCGGCTGGCCCTGATTGCGGAGTTCCTGGGCGTAGTCGAGCAGCACGATGGCGTTGCGCACCAGAATGCCCATCAGCGACACTATGCCGAGCACGCAGGTCAGCGACAGCACGGAGCCCTGGATGAACATGCCCAGTCCGGCGCCCGGAATGCAGAGCAGCAGCGACAGCAGCATCAGAACCGAAATGTCGACTTGACAGTAGTGGAGCAGGATAATGAAGAAGATGATGACCACCGCCAGCATCAGGCCCGAAAGGATCTGGGGCAGGTCTTCCATTGTGTTTTCCCATTCGCCGCCGCGGGTAATGGTCACTCCGTCGGGCAGGTCAATGTGGTCAATGGCGTCCATAACGGCTTCGGTGCGGTCGATTACGTTGACGTTGCGCTGCACTTCGGCGAATACGCTGACCGTCGGTATGCCGTTGCGGGTCGAGAGCTGGCCCTCGTTCCACTGCGGTTTCACGTCGGCTACCTGGCGCAAGGGCGTTTCGCCGATGCCGAGCACTGGCATGGGCTCGTTGCGCAGCTGGGCAACGTTTGACTCATCGGCCGTCGGGGCCTTGAGCACCACGGGGATGCCATAGTCGCCTTCGTAGACCGTGGCTACCGGCACGCCCGATGAATAGCGCATAGCAAGAATGGCTTCGATGCCGAGGTTGGTCATGCCCAGGCGCGAGGTCTGAACGGCGTTGGGATCAACCTTTGCGGCAACCAGCGGGTTGTCGAGGCTGGTGCGCACGCAGCGCAGGCCCGGAACGGTGCGCATGATTGCGGCTACTGAGTCGCTGACGGCTTTGATGGCCTGGCGGTCCTGACCCGAAATGCGGATTGAAATCGGGTGGTCGGCCGGCGAGTAGCTCAGCTGCTTGAAGCGGATAATGGCGTCGGGGAAGTATTGTTCATATTTGTCGGTGTACTCGTTGAGAACTTCAATGGTGGCGTCGTTGCTGGTTGTGTTGACAATGAACTGCGCGAAGTTCGGGCCACCGACCTGCGGGGCGTAGGTTGCCTGGAAGCGGGGCGACGAGCAGCCGTGGAAGTTGGCGATGCTCACAACGCGCTTGTCCTTGCTCAGAATGGCCTCCAGAGAGTCGGCCACCTCCGAGGTGCGCTTGACCGAAGTGCCCGTGGGCAGGAAGATTTCAACGGCAAACTGGTTGCGCTCGGCAATAGGCATCAGCTGCATCGGACGCGAAACGAAGAGCCAGCCGCCTGCCAGTACCGAAATCACGCTGATGGCGATAGTGGTTTTCGGCCAGTTGAAGCAAAGGGTAATGAGTTTGTCGTAGATGTTTTGCAACCAAACGAAGAACGAGAATTTCTTTTTGCCCGAAGCAACGGCTTCCTGCTCCTGTTTGTAGATAGGTTCGCGAATGAGTTTATATTGAATGAACGGCACGAGCATTTCGGCAACCACCAGCGAAACCATCAGAATAATGGTCAGCGCCCAGGGAAAGTCGTTGAGGAAGTCGCGGAACATGCCCGTAATGGTCAGCAGGAAGGGGAAGAAGGTGGTCGAAATGGCCAGCGTTGCCGAGAAAATGGCTTTGAAGAACTCAGTGCCGGAGCGGAGAGTGGCGGTTTTGTGGTCGACGCCTTCGGAAATCAGTTCAACATAGTCGTCGATAATAACTACCGAGTTATCCACAATCATGCCCAACGATAGGATGAGGCACGCCAGAGTCACCGTGTTAAGCTCTATGCCGAACGCGTAGAATAGGCTCAGCGAAATGAATATGGCAATCGGAATGGTCGAAGCGGCGATGAGCGCCACTTTGAAGGGGAGCAGAAGCATGATAACCACAACCACTGCGACTACGGCGATTACCAGTTCGCGCAAAAAGTCGTTGACCGAGTTGTTTACGACAACAGGCTGGTCGGTTATGCTGAACATTGTAACGTCTTGCGGCAGTTCTGCTTTAAATTCGGTCAGCACCTTGTTGACCTGGCGGCCCAGGTCAACGATGTTGTTGCCGTCTTTCATCTGAATCGACAGCAGAATGCACTTGGTGCCGTTGTTGGTTATGTAGCTGGTGGGTTCGGGATATTCCTTGCGCACGTCGGCAATGTCGCCCAGGCGCACAACCGAGCCGTCGGGGGCGGAGAACACAATCATTTCGCGCAGGTCAACAACCGAGTTAACCGAGCGTTCAACGTAGATGGGCTGGGTGTAGGTTCCGGAGCGCAGCGCGCCGCCGGTTGTCTGGAAGCCTTTGGCCATGAGCGTTGCGCCGAGGGCGGTTTCGTTGATAGCGTATTTCGAGAGCTTCTGCGGGTCGATTTCAACCGTTATCTGTTCGCCCTGCTTGCCATAAACGTCGAGGGTGCTGATTGAAGGGATGCTGCGCAGGCGATCCTTGAGCTGATCCATGTAGTCGCCCAGCTCGCGATAGGTTTTCTGCTCGCTCTGCATGGTCAGCAGAATCGACGACGTGTCGCCGAAGTTGCTGATAGCTTCAACCGCCAGCACTCCCGAAGGCATTTTGAGCTTCAGGTCGGCCAGACCATGTTTGAATTCGTTCCAGAAACCGGTGGTTTCCTTGATGTTCGAGTCGAGTTCAACAAAAACCATGACCATGCCGTCGGTTATGTTGGCGTAGGTTTTCTTCTTGTCGACCTCCTTGTAGGAGAAAATATAGTCTTCGAGCGGTTTCAGAACCTCCTGTTCGCATTGCTCAACGTCGGCGCCGGGATAGACCGCGGCAACCACGCCCTCGCGAATGGTGAAGGAAGGAAACTCGTTTTTGTCCATGACGATCAGCGCGTAGATGCCGAATGCAAAGAGCGTTGCGGCAATCAGAAAAACCACGCTGCGATATTTAATGCCGAGCGAGACTATGGGCGCCGGCTTCCAGTTGGGGTTAGAAGTTGATGTGGGTTCCATAGTAGTTTTACTGAGCGATTACAGGGGTTCCGTTGCTTACTTTGGGCATTCCGGCAATAATCACGGAGTCGCCCGGTTCGAGGCCTTTGCTGATAACGATGCCTTCGGCGGTGATGTCGCCAACCTCAACGAATCGCTGCTCGGCTTTGCTGTTTGAAGCGAGCCAAACGAAGTTGCGGTTGTCGGCCGAAAGGAGTACGGACTGGGCCGGCATGACGATTGCCGAAGCCGATGCGGCGGTGGTGTCGACCGCGAGGTTCACCGTGCAGAGCATTCCGGGCAGGAGTTTGCCGTCGGCATTGTTGACCGAGAACTTGGCGGTGTAGGTGCGGGTCAGCGGATCGGCAACAACGTTCTTCTCGGTCAGGGTGCCGTCAATATGGCGGTTATCGAGCGCTTCGATGCTGATGTCGGCTTTCATGCCGTCGGGTAGGGCGGATATTTCGCTTTCGGGCACCGAAATGGCTACCTTTACATTATTCAGCGCAACAATCTTCATTGCCGGAATGGCGGGGAGAACGTTCTGGCCGTTGTCGATTGTCTTGTCGGAAACAATGCCGCTTACCGGAGCGTAGATTTTTGCGTCGTTGAGCGCGCGGCGAGCCACTTCGGCAGTGTTTTGCGCGGTTTTGAGTGCGTTTTGAACCTCAACCCATTTCATGTCGGCCAGAGCATTGGCGTTATGGAGTTTTTCAAAACGGTTATAGGCATCCTGGGCTTCGGCCAAGGCTGCCTGAGCTATGTTGTAGTTATTTTGGAGAGTGCCGTCGTTGAGTTCGGCCAGCAGCTGGCCTTTCTGAACCTTCTGGCCGTTGGAAACGTAGATGGCCTTGACAGTGCCGGGAACCGGGAAACTGACTTCGGCGCCGTCGCCGGCAACCACAGTGCCCGAAAAGCTGCGCCCGGAGGCGATATTAACGTCTGAAACGGGGAGGACTGTAACCTTAACAGGGGGAGCTACGGTTTCTTTTTCTTTTTTGAAACCACACGATGTCGTAACCGCCAACGCCATGCCGGTTGCGAAGAGAAACACAATCTTAGTTGCTTTCATAGTTGAAACGTTAGTAGAGAAATTTGATTATTTTCTAATAGAACACCCCATAGGG
This sequence comes from uncultured Bacteroides sp., assembly GCA_964508865.1. GTDB lineage: Bacteria > Bacteroidota > Bacteroidia > Bacteroidales > Muribaculaceae > UBA3263. The sequence goes on from CAZDVP010000006.1 coordinate 7,512, forward strand.
CGAAATAGTTTGCTCAAAAATTTGTAACTTTGCGCAAATCATTATTGCAATGGCAAACGTAAAGTCACTGGTAAAAGATACCGCAATCTATGGGCTGAGTTCAATCGTAGGTCGATTTTTGAACTGGCTGCTCGTTCCGCTCTACACCTATAAATTAGCCACAGGGCAATATGGCGTCGTTGTTAACGTCTATGCCTACGTTGCGCTGCTTCTGGTCATTCTCACCTACGGAATGGAAACCGGCTTTTTCCGCTTTGTCAACGGCAAGGAGGTCAAGGAGCAGTCGAGGGTCTATTCAACGGCGCTGATTTCGCTGGCCACTACTTCGGTGGCTTTCGTGATTTTGGTGGCGCTGTTTCTCGACCCGGTGAGCCGAGCGCTCGACACCGCCAATCATCCGGCCTACGCCATGATGATGGCCATAACAGTTGCCATCGATGCCTTCACCTCGATGCCGTTCGCCTATCTGCGGCAGTTAAACCGGCCCTTTAGATTCGCTATTCTAAAGTGCGTTGGAATAGCCATTAACATCGGGTTGAATCTGTTTTTCTTTTTCGTTATCTACGATCCCGAAATCGGCGTCGGCTATATTTTCTTCGCCAACCTGATTGCGTCGGTGGCGATGCTTCCGCTGATGATTCCCGAGTTGCGCGGATTCAAATGGACACTCGACACCAAGCTGCTCAAGCGAATGCTCGCCTACTCGTTTCCGCTGCTGGTGCTCGGCATTGCCGGCAACATGAACCAGAATCTCGACAAAATCCTGTTTCCCTATCTTGTAGCCGACAAGGCCGACGGCGTTGCCCAGCTCGGCATTTATGGCGCGTGCTGCAAGGTAGCGCTGGTGATGATGATGTTCACCCAGGCCTTCCGCTATGCCTACGAGCCTTTTATATTCGCGCAGAATAAAAAGGCCGGCGGCGACAGCATGGAGGCCTATCGCAGCGCAATGAAGTTCTTCGTTATCTTCTCCATGGTGATTTTTCTCGGGGTTATGTTCTATATGCCGCTGTTGCAGCGGTTTATCGACGAGAGCTACCGCTCCGGCCTGCGCGTTGTGCCGATAATCATGATAGCCGACGTGTTTTTCGGCGTTTTCTATAATCTTTCGCTCTGGTATAAACTGACCGACAAGACTATCTGGGGTACCTGGTTCTCGCTGGGCGGACTTGCGGTGACCATTGCGCTGAACGTGCTGCTGGTTCCGCGGTTCGGCTATATGGGCTGCGCCTGGAGCGCCTTTGCCTGCTATGGAGCCATGATGCTGGCCAGCTACTTCGTTGGCCGGGCCAAGTTCCCGCTGCGCTATCCGGTTGGTAGAATCGGTGCTTACTTCTTCGCCGCGCTGCTGCTCTACGCCTTGGGTTCAGCCGTTGATTTGGGCAACCAGTGGCTGACAATGGCCGCGCGCACTCCACTGCTGATTGTTTACTTGCTCGCTATTTTGAAATTTGAACATATTCCGTTGATTAGCAAGAAATGAAAATTGCGATTTTAAGTACTTCTTTAACCACCGGTGGCGCCGCAATCGTCACCGAACGGCTCGGACGGGCGCTTCAATCGCTCGGCCATGAGGTCAAATTCTTCATTCTTCCGGGCAAAAGAGAGCGCAAACCCTCATTTCTTGCAGAAAGACTTGAAGTTTTCATTGGTAACGGATTTAATAAAAAGGATTTATTCAAGGCGTCGACGGGTTCGTTTGGCCTGAAAGCACCGGTTGATGAAATGATTGCCTGGAAGCCCGACATTGCTTTGCTTGCATGGGTCAACCAGGGCTTCGTTTCGCTCAGCCAGGTGCGCCGCATCGGCCGGGCCGGCATCCCGATGGTGTGGGTCATGCACGATATGTGGAACCTGACCGGCATATGCCATTACTCAATGGATTGCATGCGCTTCCGCGACCAATGCGGCTGCTGCCGGCTGGTAGCGCCCCGGTTGCGCAGTCCGCGAGATTTATCACATCGCGTTTGGCGCCGCAAGTTCCGCACCTATCAGGCAACGCCCGGCATTACGTTCGTGGCCGTGAGCCGCTGGCTCCACGACCTTGCCCGCGAATCGTCGCTGCTCGGCAACAGGGATTGCCGGGTCATTCCGAATGTTTTTCCGCTCGAAAGCTATTCGATCGGGCAGAAGGAAAAAGGTCTGATTATACTCGGCGCGGCGCGCCTGGATGTGCCCATTAAGGGGCTTGATCTGGCCATTGAGGCGCTGAATCAGGTTGACCCGCAGACCGGGGCGCACGTTGCTTTTTTCGGCGATTTGCGCGATTCCAACGCTTTCAGCAAGCTCCGTTTGCCCTATGAATACCTCGGACCGCTCCGGCCCGAACAGGTGGCCGAGCTATGCGGGCGGGCGCAGGTTCTGCTCAGCACCGCGCGCTACGAAAACCTGCCCACAACCCTCATCGAAGGGCAGGCCGGCGGCTGCATTCCGGTCAGTTTTCTGCGTGGAGGTCAGGCCGATATCATTGACCACGGCCGAACAGGCTGGCTCTCGCCGTTTGGCGACTGCGCCGACATTGCGCGCGGCATAGAATGGGCGCTGACGGCCAACGTGAAACCCGAAGATTTGCGGCGCTCGGTGGCTGAGAAATTCAGTGCCCGGACCGTTGCGCGCGCCTACGAACAACTTTTTCTTGAAATTCTCGCAAAAAATCACTAAATTTGCAGCAATGGAAGAATTTGAAGAAAAAGATAATCAGAGCCTTGATTTGCAGGCTCCCGATAATTATACCGGCGACGATATAAAAACCCTTGACTGGAAAGAACATATTCGTCGCCGCCCCGGCATGTATATCGGCAAGTTGGGCGACGGCTCCGCTTCCGACGACGGCATTTACGTTCTGCTCAAAGAGGTGCTCGACAATGCTATCGACGAGTTCATGATGGGCTTCGGCAAGCAGATTCTGGTCGATATAGCCGCCGAAACCGGCCGCGTTACGGTGCGCGACTTCGGCCGCGGCATTCCGCTGGAAAAGCTCGAAGATGTTTCCAGCAAAATGAACACCGGCGCCAAATATGACTCAAAGGCTTTTAAAAAGAGCGTTGGCCTGAACGGTGTCGGTATCAAGGCTGTTAATGCGCTGAGCACCAGTTTTGTAATTACCGCCACTCGCCAGGGCCAGTCGCGCACAATTGCCTTCAGCTGCGGTTCGATAGTTTCCGACACCGGCATCGTTTCAACCCCCGACGAGCAAAACGGCACCAAAGTCGAGTTTATTCCCGACGGCGATATTTTCCGCGGCTATCACTTTGAGGAGCACCATGTTATGCCCTTGTTGAAGAACTACACGTTTCTCAACACCGGCCTGGCAATCATCTATAACGGCCGCCGCTACGCCTCGCGCAACGGTCTTGCAGACCTGCTCAAGGAGAAAATGGACTCCGACGCCCTCTATCCGCTCATTCACCTTAAAGGCGAAGACATTGAGGTAGTTATCACTCATGCCGAGCAGTATGGCGAAGAATATTACTCGTTCGTCAACGGCCAGCACACCACCCAGGGTGGCACCCACTTAGCTGCGTTTAAGGATAGCGTGGGACGCACAATCAAGGAGTTTTTCGGCAAGGATTTCATTCCGGCCGATATCCGCAACGGCATGGTGGCCGCAGTGAGCATAAAGGTTGAAGAGCCTGTGTTTGAGTCGCAGACCAAAACCAAGCTCGGCTCGCGCGACGTTGGTCCGGAGGGCCCGACCGTGGCGAAATTCGTTGGCGACTTCCTGAAAAAAGAGCTCGACAACTACCTGCATAAGGAAAAAGACACCGCCGAGATCATGCTCGGCAAGATTCAGGCCAGCGAGCGCGACCGAAAGGCGATGGCTTCAGTTACCAAAGCCGCCCGCGAGCGCGCCAAAAAGGTTAACCTCCACAATCCCAAGCTGCGCGACAGCCAGATTCACTTCAATGACTCCAAAGGCGACGAGGAGCTGAAAGCCTCGAGCTGCATATTTATTACCGAGGGCGACTCCGCATCCGGCTCGATAACCAAGATTCGCGACGTCAAGACCCAGGCGGTATTTTCCCTGCGCGGTAAGCCGCTGAATTCCTATGGCATGACGCAAAAGGTCGTTTACGAAAACGAGGAATTCAACCTGCTGCAGGCCGCGCTGAATATCGAGGACGGCATTGACGGTCTGCGCTATAACAAGGTTATCATTGCAACCGATGCCGACGTCGACGGCATGCACATCCGCCTGCTCCTGCTGACTTTCTTCCTGCAGTTCTTCCCCGATCTGGTAAAGAAGGGCCACGTTTATATTCTCCAGACCCCGCTGTTTCGCGTGCGCTCCAAAAAGGGAGCCAAGCGCGGCGCCAAAAAAGGCGCTAAAAACGAGGGCGAAACTTATTATTGCTACACTGACCAGGAGCGCCTCGACGCAATCGACCGCCTGAAAAACGATGCGGAAATCACCCGATTCAAAGGTCTGGGCGAAATCTCGCCCGAGGAGTTCCGCGACTTTATCGGTCCGGATATGCGTCTGGATCAGGTCAACGTTAGCAAAGAAGATGGCGTCAGCTCCATGCTCGCCTTCTATATGGGCAAGAATACTCCTGATCGCCAGCAGTTTATTATCAATAATCTGGTTATCGAGGATGATAGCGAAATTTCTTAAGGTTCTGCTTGCGTCGCTGGTTGCCTTTCCGGCCGGGGCATGCACCTCGGCTCTCATCGGTGGCGCCATGACCCGCTCCGGACACCCGATTCTCTGGAAGCATCGCGACTCCGGTTTCGAGCAGAACTTTATTGAAAAAGTAGCGGCCACCGACTCCACGGCGGCCTATGTTGCGCTTTTCAACGGCGGCGATTCGCTGCTGGTTGAAGCCTGGTGCGGGTTCAACGACCGCGGCTTCGCGGTTATGAACGCCGCCTCGTATAACCTTGCGCCCGACACTGCCGCGCTGCGCGACCGCGAGGGCGTTATTATGACTGCCGCACTGCGCAAATGCCGTTCTGTCTGCGATTTTGGCCGTTTGCTCGATTCTCTGCCAAGGCCTTTAGGCGTGCAGGCTAATTTCGGAGTGCTCGACTCGAGCGGCGCAGGTGCTTACTTCGAAACTTCCGACACCGGCTATGTCCGCTTTGACTTGCCGGCCGATTCGCTGCTTGTACGCACCAATTTCTCGGTGGCCGGCAAATGCGGCCGGGGGCTCGGTAGGGCCCGATACTCGGCTGCATGCCACCTTGTTGCACCGCATATGCGCGACCGCAGCTTCACTCCCCGGCTGCTGACCGACACTCTCTCGCGCTCGTTTTTCGATGTGGCCCGCGGCAAAGACCTGTTGACTCAGAGCCGTTTGACCGAGGTGGCCGACCGCGGCGACTTCATTCCGCGCAGGTCAACTTCCGCTTCGATAGCCATTGAGCTCTCGCCGGAGCCGACAATGTGGGTTATACTCGGCTATCCGCCGCTGTCGCAGGCTGTTCTGGTGACTCTCGGCAATATCCCCGACGAATTGCGCCCCACGCTTCCCGGCGCCCTCTCGCCGCTGAGCAACCGCAACGTTCAGCGCCGCAACCGCCTGTTTCGCAGGCGCAATGGCCAATGGATGCTCAACCTCTCCCAACTCAGAACCTTAACCCAATCTAAATCCCCCAAATGAAAAGATATTTGCTTGCAATAGCCCTGTTTTTGGGCAGTATGCTTCCCGCGCAGGCAGCGGTTGAGCATCTGCTTCCGCCGGTAAAGGTTTATCTCGAAAAAGATTGTGTCGGTTTCGATTTGAACCGCAGCGTTGAGCTGACCGACGCAACCGGCTGCGAGCTGCTGCGCGAGGTTTTGCTCTCGGCGGGCATGACGTTGACCGACGCCAATCCGCAGGCCGAGGTCGCCGTTGGCATTGTTGATGAAATACCCGGCGCGTTCAACCATAATCTGCCCGATTATCCCGATGAGGCATATTCTATCAGCATCAGCGACAATAAGATAGATATCAAGGCGCTGACGCCAACCGGGGTTATCCGCGCCGCGCAAACTCTGGGTCAGCTCGTAATCGGCGCCCGGTCGTTTCCTCCGGTCGACATTGTTGACTGGCCGGCGTTTAAGCTCCGCGGTTTCATGCACGACGTTGGCCGCTCGTTTATTTCGGTCGATGAACTCAAAAAGCAGATTCGCCTGCTCAGTGCTTTCAAAGTCAACACTTTTCATTGGCATCTGACTGAAAACCAGGCATGGCGCTTCGAGGTCAAGGCCTATCCGCAGCTGACTTCCGAAGAGTCGATGACCCGCTATGCCGGTCAGTTCTACTCGCAGGAGCAGATTCGCCAGGTGCTCGCCGAGGCGCGTAAACATGGCGTAACGGTTATTCCCGAAATCGACATGCCCGGCCATTCTGCCGCGTTTGAGCGCGCTATGGGCTTCGAAATGCAGACCCCGCAGGGCAAGGAAGTGCTCAAAAACGTTCTGACCGAGGTTGCGGCCCTCTTTGCCGATTCGCCATATATCCACATGGGAGCCGACGAAAAGACCATTACCGACAATACGTTTCTCGACACAATGATTGACCACCTCCACTCGCTGGGCAAAAAGGTGGTTTGCTGGAATAGAATCAATGGCGTCAATATTGCTGACCATAAGTTCGACATGACTCAGATGTGGGCCACCGCCGGCTCGAAAATCGCCGGCATCCCCAACATTGACTGCCGATATAACTACACCAACCACTTCGACGTTTTCGCCGATTTGGTCGGAATCTACAAGAGTTCGATTTATTACACCCCAATCGGTACCGACGAAGTCGCCGGAACCATTTCCTGCCCCTGGAACGACCGCAAGACTCCGACCGAAACCGACATTATCCGCCAGAACAACTTTTATGCCAACGTTCTCGCTTCGGTCGAACGCGCCTGGAAGGGTGGTGGCGAGCAATATATTGAAAAAGGCGGCACCATGCTGCCCAACGCAGGCAGCGAATTTGAGGAGTTCGCCGACTGGGAACGCCGCTTTTTGCTCCATAAGCAAACAACCCTGAAAAATGAGCCGGTGCCGTATGTCAGGCAAACCAACGTTCGCTGGCACGTTACCGAATGGTTTGCCAACGGCGGCAACAGCGCGGCAACGTTCGCTCCCGAAAGCGGCATCGACAATCCGACATGGAAGGTTACTGCAGTTACCGGCGCCGGCATTTACCTGCGCCACACCTGGGGCGGCACGGTTCCCGGGCTCTACGCCGATGCTTCGCTCAATCAAACCGCCTATGCCTACACCTATGTTTACTCGCCTGTTGACCAAACAGCCGGCGCGCTGATTGAGTTTCAGAACTATGGCCGTTCCGAAAACGACCTTGCGCCAGACAATGGCAACTGGGACCGCAAAGGCTCCCGCATCTGGCTCAACGACGAAGAACTCCGGGCTCCCGACTGGACAAACGCCGGCAAGGGCATTAACAGCGAGGTTGACTTAGGCAACGAGAACTTCACCGCCCGCAAGCCGCTGCAGGTTGCCCTGCGTCAGGGGTGGAACAAGGTGCTGGTAAAGCTGCCTTATGTTGCCGCGCCGGGAGTCAGGCTTAACAAATGGATGTGGACGTTCGTGCTCACCGATCCTGAGGGCAATGAGGCTCTCGAAGGGCTGGTTTATTCCCCCTCGAAATATCTTGATTCCCAGGTCGAAACCCTGGCTCAGCTGATTGCCGAGGCCCGCGCCGCTGTGGCCGAAGTGATTAAGGACGAGGTCGGTTACTATGCTTCGTCGGCGCTCGACACCGAACTGCTCGCCGCGGCCGACGAGCTTGAGGCCACTCTTTCCGACGACGTTGCTCAGCCCGAGCGTGCCGCCCAATGTGCGCGCCTGCAGGGGCTGCTCGACGCCTTTCGCAGCGGCTATACGGCCGCCGGAATCGTTCAGCCCGCAAAAGATATTTACTACCAGCTGTTTACTCCGCTGCGCGATTCGCGCTATGTTGCCGCCGAAGGCTCCGTGTTGCAAGGCGTTGACTCGCCCGGTGATAATGCCGCCTGGGTTTTCGACTCGCGGACTGACGGTTCGTTTAACATCGTGAACTATTCCAGCGGCATGTTTGTGGCGCCCACGGCTGCCGGCAACACTCAGCTGACCCTGTCGGTCGCCGAGCCGGCCGCCGGCTGGCAGGTCAAACCCGCCGGGCAAATCGGCTATGTTATTCTGGTCAGCGGCTCCGCTCAGTTCAACCAGACCAACGCCGGTCTCGGCTTCAAGATTTATAACTGGGGCGACGGAACGAACGTTACCGACACCGGCTGCCAGTTCCGTTGCGTCGCAACCGATTTGCGCAAGAATCAGGACTCACTTTCCCCGGTGACCGCCGCTGCCAAGACCCGGAGCGATGCTACCTTTGACCTGAGCGGCCGCAGGGTAGTTGCCGGCGAGGCCCGCGGCATAGTTATCAGCCGTGGAGTGAAAACGGTTAATAGATAATAATTTAATAATTAACAAATAACAATCACTTATCGCAACCTTATGTTTAAACCATTTTTTTGCGGACTGTTTGCGGCCATGGCCCTGACAGTGTCGGCGCAGGAATCGTTCGGCCTTGTGGAGCAGGTTCCCGCAAATCCCGACAACGAACCCGCTCCGGTTCATCCGATACCTCATCCGCGCCAGGTTAAGTGGATGGAAACCGAGTTCTACGGCTTTTTCCACTACGGCATGAACACCTTTACCGGAAAAGAGTGGGGCAACGGCGACGAAGCCGAGTCAATCTATGCTCCCAAAGGCGAGCCCAATCCCCGCCAATGGCTCGAAGCCTGTAAGGCCGCCGGCATGAAGGGCGGCATAGCCGTTGTTAAGCACCACGACGGTTTCTGCCTCTGGCCCACCGAAACCACCACCCATAACTGCACCAAGGGCTCCGGCCAGTGGGCAGCAACCAACATCCCCGAAAAATTTGCCGAGGCCGCCCGCGACCTTGGCATGAAATATGGCTTCTACATTTCGCCCTGGGACCGCAACTCGGCCCACTATGGCAAGGACACCTACGTTCGCGAAGTGTTCCTGCGCCAGGCTGCCGAACTGGCTCAGTATGGCGAAGACCAGTTTGAAATGTGGTTCGACGGCGCCAACGGCGGCTCCGGCTACTATGGCGGCGAAGGCGGCACGCGCACCATCGACCAGTCGACCTACTACGACGTTCCTAACCTCCAGGACACCGTTCATAAGGTTTCGCCCGACTGCGTTCTTTGGGGTGTGGGCGACGAAGCCCGCTGGATCGGCAACGAAGCCGGCTGGGCCGGTGAAACCAACTGGTGTTACGGCACCGGCACCTCCGGCGACCCCAACGACTGGTATTGGAAAGCCGGCGAATCCGACGCCAAGGCAACCACAGCCGGCTGGTTCTGGCACGAAGGCCAGGGCACTCACAACGCCAACCGCGTCTGGCAGTTCTACATGGAAACAGTTGGCCGCAACGCAACCCTGATTCTCAACTATCCGCCTAACCAGTACGGTCTGTTGCCCGACGAGAACGTTAAGGTGCTCAAGGAGTTCGGCGAAATGCTCAAGTCGCGCCTCGGAACCGACCTCGCTCCCAAGGCAACCGTTACCGCCAGCAACACCCGCGCCGCCGGCGCCAAGCGCACCTACGATGCCTCGAACGTTATCGACGGCGACAAGGAAACCTACTGGGCCGCTGAAGATGGTGTGACCGAAGCCTCGCTGACCTTTATGTTCCCCGAAACCACCAACGTTCACTACATTGCCCTGCAGGAATTTATCCGCCTGGGCCAGCGCGTAAAGGAATTCACCATCGAAACCACTACCGACGGCACCAACTGGAAACCCTTCAGCGGCATGACAACCACAACCATCGGCTATAAGCGCATCATTGCCCTTAACGGCTCAACCACCACCCACGGCAACGGCGAAAACCTCAAAGGCATCCGCATTACAATCAACGATGCCAAAGCATGCCCGACTCTCCACACAGTTTCATTCTACTAATCAATCGCACCAACTATGAACTCTACTTTCAAAAAGACCCTCATCGCCGCAGCCATCAGTCTGCCGGCTCTCGGTGCGACGGCCGAAATCAACGTCGATTTCGAAACTCCTCAGTCCTATAAAGCCATTGGCGTTTGGGACGCCTGGGAGCACTCTCCCTTCCGCCTTGGCGAGCTTCAGGGCAACTATGCCGTAACCGCCAATCCCGACCGCAACCCAAGCGAAGTCACCGGCCAGATTCCCAACGATTCCGAAAAGGTTCTCGGCGCCCAGCGCTCGCGCTTCGGCTCCAACCGCTTCGGCGTGAAGATTGACCTTCCCGAAACTTTCGAGCTGGTTCCGCAGGTAAAATATGTTCACGTTATGCTCTACAAAACCGAAACCGCCGGCCGGGTGATGCTCATGGGCCTCGGTTCGCGTCAGGAGCGTAAAGGTCAGGACCCCTACACCCTGCAGTTCTCAACCATGGCCTCCAACGCCATAGAGCCGGGCAGCTGGTTCGACGCGGTGTTTGCAGTCAAAGGTGCCGGCGGCATCGACATCCGTTCGCTCGTTGTTGTGCCCGACTGCGAGTCGCCCCACGCCCGCACCTCCGACTTCCTTTTCTACGTCGATAACATTGCCATTAACGATTCGCCCGTTCCCCGCATCAGCAACGAATACTATCCCGTTTTCGGCTCGAAGTCAATCGAAATGACCCGCACCGACCGCGGCGCCAAGGGCATCTATATGGTTTGCGGCAACGACACCGTGCGTTATGCCTACGACCAGAACTCTGCCCAGAAACTCTATGCCGACCTGACTTCGAAGACTTTCTATGCAAAACCGGGCCAGACCGTGACCCCCGGCATCGACTATGCCGCCGATTGGATGCACGGCTACTGCTATGTTGACTATGGCAACGACGGCAACTTCAATACTTCCAACGAGTTTGTTTCCTATAACTACTATCAGGGCAAGAACTCCAAGGGAGAAAGTGCTCAACGTCAGCTGGGTAAAAATAAAGCCGGCGTGATGCCGAGCTTCACCGTGCCCGCCGACACGAAGCCGGGAATGTATCGCATCCGCTTCAAAATCGACTGGGATAGCATTGACCCTGCCGGCAATCCCGGCGATGCCGAAGGCAAGAATATCATTACCGATAACGCCGGCGCCATTTTCGACGCTATGCTCTGTGTTTATGGTGACAAAGTGACAGTCAATGACTTCCAGCTCAACGGCGAAGTGCTCGCTGCCAACGGCGACAAGCTCAACGCCTATCAGGTGGAGGCCGACAAGCCCTTTGCCATCAAGTCCGCTCCCGAAAAGGGATTCCACAACGGCGGCGTTAACCTCAACTTCGGTTTCAACCTCAACGGCGAGCCGACTGACAAGTATGGCAACCCGCAGTTCGTAACCGTTTTCGTTCCCGCCTCGAGCTTTAGCAACGACGATGTCTACACCATTCCCGCCAATCTGATGCGCGGCGACCTGCTCATCAACGGCAATATGGTTGAGGACGGCCCCGCCGGTCCCTGTGCCGAAGGCTACTTTCTGAACTTTCCGGAAGATTTGAAAATGACGCGCGACGACCGCAAGCTCAACTCGCTGTCGCTCGCAACCCCCGAGGGCACAGTGACCATCAATATTCCCGCGGCCGACTCAAAGAGCGTTTATCAGAACATGCTTGCCTACGAAGTGCCCGTAATGGCCGGCGAAACCGTGACTCCCTCGGTCAGCTATAACGGCAATGCCATGCACACCTACTGGTATGTTGACCTCAACGAAGACGGCTCATTTTCAAACGACCTGAACGCCGACGGCACCCCCGCCGGCGAGATGCTCAGCTATTCGCACTATGGCAACAAGAACTCGCTCGGCGGCTCAGTAGAAAAACCCGGCGGCATCAATCCCACGGTCAATCACCCTTTTGTCATCCCCGCCGGGACTCCCGAGGGTATTTATCGTTGCCGCCTGAAAATTGACTGGAGCAACGTTGACCCCGGCGGCAACTATGGCAACGGAAGCAACGACATCGATGCCAACGGCGGCTATGTTGTCGACTTTATGATTCACGTTCATGGCGCCACTGCGGCTGTGAGCTCCAACTCCAAGCTGACAGTCAACGGCCAGGGTCTGCCCTATGCCGCTCCCCGCAAGCAGAACATAACCGTTGCTTCGACCACCGCCGACGGCAAGCAGGTTGAAGGAGTGACCGCCCGCTATGGCTATCATCTCGACAGCGAACGCTCAACCCGCTACTCCCATGTTTACTGGCGCGAAACCCGGCTCACGGCTAATGCCGACGGCAGTTTCACCGTTCCCGCCGAAATCACCGACCGCCCGGTTCTGCTGATTGCTGAAGAAACCAACGGCCTCACCGACGTTGAAGTGACCGCTTCGGAAGCCGACAAGACCTACGACCTGCAGGGTCGTCGCGTCGCCGTCCCCGCCCGCGGCCTCTACATTCAAAAAGGCCGCAAACTCATTGCCCGATAACTAACTCCCTCTGTTAAATCAAATAAGCAGGCTGCGCTTTCGGGGCGCAGCCTGCTTCGTTATTATAGGGAGTGTGTGTTGGTTGCTTAGAGGCGGACTTTGGTGGTGCGGCTGCCGGCGCGGCGAATGTAGATTTTGCCGGGAGTGGGGTGGGCGACCTTCATGCCCTGCAGGTTGAACCATTCAACCGCGGTTTCGGTCAGTTCGTCGGTCGGGGTTTCGATGCTGCCATAGGTGCCGTTTTTGATGCTTTCCATCAGAGCGCGCAGTTCCGCAATGGTTTTGGCGAAATCGCCTGAAATGGCGGAGTAGTCTACCTCCGACAGGGCTATGGCGAGAGCCAAACGGCCATCTTCCGAGTAGATTACAGAGGGCTCTGCGTTGGCATCGCGCACGCGCAGTTCGCCCAATGCCCAGTAGGCAACGCCATCGCCTGTGCCCGACAGACGCAGGGCGTTAACATCCTCGTTCAGTTCGACCGGAAGCTCGCCTTTGTCGTCGTTGAGGCCGTTGGAACTGTTGAATTCAACGTAGTCCGACGAGAAGGTGTTGCCGCCGTCGGTGCTCCAGTGAACGCGGGCGTTTTTCAGCTTAGAGCCGGTGTAAGGGCGCTGGGCGTAGTCAATAATGATGTTGCGGGCAGTCTGGCCGTCGGCAAAAATCATGTCGAGGTCATGGCGCGGAATGCCGAGCGATGTTGACCATGCCGAATGCCAGAAGGTGTTGATATTGTCGTCGAAAAGATTTGCAAACGAGCCTTCTTTCGGTTCGGAATGTTCGGAGCGCAGCTGATCGGGCGAGTCTACCAGATAGGGATAAATGGCCTCTGTCTGGCACAGGACCGAAGCCTCGTTGACTACGCTGTTGAGTTCCGATTTAAGTTCCAGATTTCGGTTATAGCGCTCAAAGTCAGCTTTACCACGCAGAATAACGTAGGAGTCATAGCCGGGGCAGAGCGGATGACCCTCAGTGTCAGTGATTGAGCAGGTGCCGTCGCCGTTGTCGGAAATGGTAAACAGCGCCGGGGTTGCGTCGTAGAATGTATAGAGGCGGCATGGAATCAGTTGGCTGCTTTGTGGTTCCCATTTCGAGTACTCACCCCAATAGCAATTCTGGTCGTTGCAACGGATAAAGTACTGACCGGGATTTTCGGTGCTTTCAATGAGTTTGCACGCGGGATAATAAAAGTCAGTTTCGTCCGTGGCTATAGCAATTGAATTATTCAAAAAGTTCGAATATAGAGCGAGGGGAGTCTGGAAACCGGTGCGAATCCATGAGTTAGTGTTCGCAATGCCGATTATTATATCATCTAACTTTTTGAGATTCTCGCGCTCTGACCCTGGAATTAGCGGAGTCATCGGCCCGGTGGAAACCAGTTCGGGAATTACGCTAAACGGGTATCCGTTTTCTTCTGCCCGCTTGATTTCAGTTTTGCAAGATGAAATAACCGAGTCGTTGGCATAAATAGAGGGGCTCTCCAGACCTGCGGCAACATATTTTCGGCCATAGTCCACAAGGGTATATGCCATAGTGTTGGAGTGGAAACCATCTTTAACAATAGACTTCAGATTAGGAAATGCCTTGGGGTTTGCCGAAAATACAGATGTTGCTGTATGACCCGGGTTAATGTAGATTTGATCTGAATAGCAAACTGAAGTTAGGTTAAATTGTGCTCTTAACTTATCAAAAATCAGGGTCGAAGGAATATTCTTTATCTCAACGCGGTATTCATAGTCCGAAGAGTTTTCTTGCAGTGGTGACGTGAATGGGTCATTGCCAATGAATTTCAGATTATCAGGTAAGGTAACTTCCTTTAGATTCGTTGCTCTGAAAGCGTGCTCGCCAATTGCAATAAGGCTCTTGGGAAGGGTAACGGAACTAATCGGGAGGTAAGAAAAAGAATAGCTGCAGATATATTCAACTCCTTCGGGAATGTTAACGGTATGAATATTGTTGTTCTTATAGGGTGTGCCGTAGACTATGGTTTTATCCTTAGAATAAACGATGTTGTTTTCTAAGGTAAAATATTCGTTGGCGGGATCAATTTCAATTTCTTCAACATAGTTTAGAAAAGGATATAGATTCGGACCCCAGGCGTTGTTCATGCAGATTTTTTGGATTGTTTTGGGAATATAAGCCTTTTGAAGGTTTTTATAGAACTCGAAACCTCCTTCAACGACAATAACCGTGTAAACGTTGCCGTCGGTGTGGGTAAAGGTTTCCGGAACTCTGATTTCCGTAGTTTCAGTGTCATCTTCTTCATACCAATACTTGGTTGAGGGATAGTGGATGCCGGCCTGAAGTTTATCTTTGTCGATGATAAAATAGCTTGGCGGATTGAGCGCCCAGACTGATGCGGTTGTCAGTGCCGCGAGTGCAAGTGTGAGTAATCTTTGCTTCATGTGGTTGAGTATTAGGGTTAATAATACAGCAAAGATACGAAAAAGGGGGCTAATTACCCCCCCCATTTGTTAAAGTTTCTTAACAAACAAAAATTTGCGTAATTTTCAGGAGATGAGGGCGGCGGCGAGGAGCAGGGCGATGGCGGCGGCGAGGCGGGGGGTGAGCATGGGCAAGCCGCGCTCCACTCGGGCGCGCAGGTGGAAGCCGATTCCAAGCAGATAGAACAAAGCGGTTTGAAGCAGCAGGCTCAAATCGCCGGCGTAGATCATCCAGCAGCAGAAAATGGAGCAGCCGACTCCGAGCAGGCGCCTGCGGCCGGAGGATATCCGGGCCAGGTAGACGGCCGAAAGCAGATAGCACGGCAGAATCATCATGCCGGTAACGCTGAGGGCAGTGAGGTAAACATTATCGGCCATGGCCACCAGCGTTAGGAACAGCTGCATGATGATGCTGCTCACCAACAGCCCGAAAGCGGGCATGCCGTGGCGGTTAAGGCGGCTGAAGCGGCGGGGAAAAATTCCGGCTTTGGCGGCGGCGTAGGGCACTTCGCCGCAAATCAGGGTCCAGGCCAGCCAGCCGCCCAGCAGCGAAATGATAACGGAGATGATAACGAAGTAAAAGCCCCAGTCGCCACAAATAGCTTTGAGCACGTAGGCCACCGATGGATTGTTGAGGCCGGCGAGCTGAGCGCGGGTCATGCATCCGAAGCAGAGTAGCGAAACCAGCACATAGAGCGACCACGCGGCGAAGAAACCGGCAACCGATGCGCGGCCAACGTCGCGAGCACGCGCGGCGCGCCCCGACATGATTGTTGCGCCCTCGATGCCCACGAAGCACCAGAGAGTAACGAGCATTGTTGCACGCACTTGATCCCACAAGCCGCTGAAGTCAACGGCCGCGCTCCAGAGGTCAGCCGAAAAGGTACCGACACTGAAGTTCATGGCCATCAGGGCTATTATCAGCAGAATGGTTGCAACCTTTATGGCGGCAAGCATGGTGGTTAGCAGTTTGGCGGTGCGCATTCCGTTGACTGCTATGCCATAGATTGCCCAGATCAGCAGAGAACCGAAGCCAACGGTTATCCAGCCGTGGTTGAGCAGGGGCGGAAAAAATGTTCCGAACGCATCGTTGAGCATAACGGCGTAGGCAACGTTAGCGAACGCAGCGCTGAGCCAATAGCCCCACGCCGACAGGAAACCGGCCAATGAACCGAAGCCGCGCCGGGCGTAGAGGTAGATTCCGGCGTTGAGCTCGGGGCGGGCATCGGAGAGGGTTTTGAATGTGAAAACGAGCATCAGCATTCCAACGGCTGTTATTGCCCACGATAGCATCACGGCCCAGGGCCCGGCTGCGTAGGCCATGTTTTGCGGAATGTTGAAAATGCCGGCTCCGACGACCATGGCAAACACCAGCGCCGCCAGTCCGATGAAGCCGAGTTTAACTTTAGGAGTATCGTTCATCAGAATCAGAGAATGGGGGCGAGCAGGCGGAAAATCGATTCGGTGAGTTTTTGCCGGATCGGACGGAGGCGCCAGAAATCGCCGGTTATACGGGCGCACTGCTGCTGGTCGTCAAGGAAAATTGCCTGCAGCTGCTCGTTGAGTTCGGGGGAGTAGAGGAGCATGTTCGCCTCGAAGTTATGTTCGAACGAACGGAAATCGAAGTTGGTGGATCCAACGGTTGCCAGGTCGGAGTCGATGACCATTACCTTTGAGTGGAGCATTCCGGGCTCAAACAGGTAGATTTTGATTCCGGAGCGCAAGATTTCGGCGAAATAGCTACGCGAGGCATAGCCGAGCAGTTTTGAGTCGCTATGGCGAGGCATCATGATTCTGACGTCGACTCCGGCCAGGGCGGCGTTTTGCAGCGCTTTGAGCAGATAGTCGGGCGGAAGGAAGTAGGGCGTCTGAATCCAGATGCGTTTTTTTGCGTTTGAAATCGCCTGGAGAAAGATCTGGCCCAGAGTGTTCCACTGGCTCATCGGACCGCCGGTTGCAATCTGCATGCCGATGTTGCCGACCGGGGTAGTGTCGGGCGTTTCCTCGAGCAGTTCGCGCCCCATGAAGCTCCAGTCGCGCGCAAACGAATAGTGGAGCGCGGCAATTGCCGGGCCCTGGATTCGCAGGTGGCAGTCGCGCCAGAGGTTGAAGCGCTTGCCGCCGTCGAGATAGCGGTCGGCAATGTTCATGCCGCCGATGTAGCCCACCGAGCCGTCGATAATCACTATTTTGCGGTGGTTGCGCCAGTTGACCTTGCTGGCCAGGGCCGTGAACGCCACCTTGAAAAACGGATAGGCATCGACCGAGGCCTTGCGCAGCCCTTTGAAGAAATCGGAAGCCACATGGAAGGAGCCCACATGGTCATAAATCACGCGCACCTTGACTCCGGCGGCGGCTTTTTCGCGCAGAATGGCGGCGATTTCCTTGCCGATGGCGTCGTTTTCAAAAATGTAGTATTGCAGGTGAATCGACTTTTTGGCGGCGCGCAAATCGGCTTTGAGGGCATTGAACTTGTCGGCGCCGTTGCTGAAAATTTCAACCCGGTTGCCGCTATAGTAGGGGCCGCCGACCAGGGTTTCGGTCAGACGGGCCAGTTGCTCGCTCTCGGCGGGCAGGTTCTTTGGGCGTTTCGGCGGTTTGGGGAGCTTGACAGCGCGGCGCAGACGGCGTTTGTTGCGTCGCGAAATCATGCGCTTGTTCTTGATGTTGCGCCCGAAGAAAAAGTAGAGCACCAGCCCTATGGCGGGCAGAAGAATCAGAACCGTAACCCAGGCCAAAGATTTGACCGGGTTACGGTTCTCACCGAGTATAACGAATATAACGGTTATGATGGAAAGGAAATACGTTGCCGACAGAGTGGCGTAGAGCCACGGCTGGTGGATGTATTCCCAGAATTCCATTTAGTAGGCAAAAATCGGATATTCGGCCATCATGGCGTTCACTTTGGCGCGAACGTCGGCAATGACTTCGGGTTTGTCGGAGTTAGACAGAACGGTGTCGATGAACTCAACGATGTCGGCCATTTTGTCTTCCTTGACGCCGCGGGTGGTTATGGCGGCGGTGCCCAGGCGGATGCCTGAGGTCTGGAAGGGCGAGCGCGAATCGAAGGGCACCATGTTCTTATTGGCTGTGATGTCGGCTTCAACCAGCACCTTTTCAGCCACTTTGCCGGTCAGGTCGGGGAATTTGGTGCGCAGGTCAATCAGAATGCAGTGGTTGTCGGTGCCGCCGGAAATGAGCTTGTAGCCTTTGGCGTTGAGAGCGTCGGCCATAGCTTTGGCGTTTTTGCGAATCTGCTTGCCATATTCCTTGAATTCGGGAGTCAGGGCTTCGCCGAAAGCAACTGCTTTGGCGGCGATAATGTGTTCGAGCGGGCCGCCCTGAGCACCGGGGAACACGGCGCTGTTGAGCAGGGCCGACATCATTTTAACCTCGCCCTTGGGAGTTGTTTTGCCCCAGGGGTTGGGGAAGTCCTTGCCCATCAGAATCAGGCCGCCGCGCGGTCCGCGCAGGGTTTTGTGGGTGGTGGAGGTTACGATGTGGGCATACTTTACGGGGTTGTCGAGCTCGCCGGCAGCGATGAGGCCGGCGGGGTGGGCCATGTCGATCATCAGAATGGCGCCGATTTCGTCGGCGAGTTTGCGCATGCGGGCATAATCCCATTCGCGGCAGTAGGCCGACGCGCCGCCAACAATCAGTTTCGGACGCTCGCGGCGGGCAACTTCCTCCATCTGCTCGTAGTCGATGAGGCCGTCGGATTCGCGAACGTTATATTCCAGCGCCTTATACATCAGGCCGCTGAAGTTCACTGGGCTGCCGTGGCTCAGGTGGCCGCCGTGGCTCAGGTTCAGGCCCAGGAACTTATCGCCGGGATTGAGGCAGGTCATGAACACAGCCATGTTGGCCTGAGCGCCGGAGTGGGGCTGAACGTTGGCATATTCGGCGCCAAACAGGCGGCAAACGCGGTCGATTGCAACCTGCTCGGCTTTGTCAACGACTTCGCAGCCGCCATAGTAGCGGTGGCCGGGATAGCCTTCGGCATATTTATTGGTCAGGCATGAGCCCATTGCCTGCATAACCTGGTCGGAAACGAAGTTTTCCGAAGCGATGAGTTCGATGCCTTTGTGCTGACGGATGTTTTCTTGCTCGATGATGTCGAAGATTTCAGTATCTTTTTCCATTAAAAGTGAGAATATGATTATGAGAATTATTTTTTTGATTTCTTTTTCTTTTCGACCGAAAAGCCGAATTTGCCCAGCTTGGGGCCGAGCGCATAGTAGCCTCCGTGGGCGTAGGCCATGAGTCCCGACGAAGCCAGGTCGAAGGCACCGGTTTCGGGGTTGATGTAGCGGTCGTCGGCCAAAACGTTGACCACCTCGGCCAGAAACATATGGTGGGAGCCCAGAGGAATAATTGAGCGCACGCGGCATTCGATGCTCAGCGGCGACTCGTCGACGTAGGGGCAGCTCACCTTCACTCCGGAGCGCGGGGTCAGGTTGTTTTCGGCCCATTTGTTGCGGTCGCGTCCCGATGTGACGCCGCAGCGGTCGGTTGCGGCGGCCATGGCTTCGGTTGTCAGATTGAGGGTGAACTCCATGGTTTCCCTGATGAGGTCGAACGAATAGCGTTCGGGGCGCACCGAAATATAGAGCATGGCGGGGTCGGAGCAGACCGTGCCCGTCCAGGCCACAGTCAGCAGGTTCGAGCCCTCGATACCGCTGCCGCAGCTAACCAGCGCGGCGGGCAGAGGGTAAACCATTGTTCCGGGTCGCCACTGTTGTTTCATTTCAGTGAACCTGGCCGCAATAGGTGCAGCGGATTTTAACCGGGTTGCGTTCGATAACAGTGAAGCGGGTCGACATCGGTTCGTTGTTGGTTATGCACTTGGGGTTATGGCAGCGAACAACGTTGACCAGAGTGTCGGGCAGTTCGACGCGGCGTTTTTCAACCACCTCGTAGTTTTCGATAACGTTCACGTTGGCTTCGGGGGCGAGCAGCGCAATGCGGTTCATCACCGACTCGGGGAAGGTTGTGTCGGCAACCTTGATTATGCCCTTCAGGCCGAGCGACTTGGAGGGGAGGTTATTGCCGATGGTGAGCTGGCAGGTTGAGTTTTCGAGCTGAAGGAGCTTGGCAACCTCAAAGAGCACTGCGGCGGGAATATGGTCAATAACTGTGCCGGAGCGGAGGGCGGCAACGGCGAGTTCCTTTTTTTCGGTATTCATAGGGCAGATTACTTGACAGGGAGTTCAATTCCGAGAGCGCGGCAAATAATTGCCTGGCGGGCAAACAGACCGTTGCCGGCCTGCTGGAAATAGTAAGCCTTGGGGTTGTCGTCGACGTCGCGGTCTATTTCGTTAACGCGGGGCAGCGGGTGGAGAATGCGCAGGTTCGGGCGCGAGGTTTCGAGCATTGAGTTGCGCAGCGTGTAGAGGTCTTTAACCTTTTCATACTCCATGATGTCGGAGAAGCGTTCGCGCTGCACGCGGGTCATGTAGATAATGTCGCTGGTGTCGATAACCGCCTGATTGAAGTCGGTGTGTTCGGTGAAAGGAATGTTGTTCTTTTCGCAGAAGCGGCGATAAACCTCGGGCATGCGCAGTTCCTCGCAGGCAACAAAGCGGAACGTTGGGTTGAAGTGGCGCATGGCCATCAGCAGCGAGTGGACGGTGCGGCCATATTTCAGGTCGCCGACCATGGTGATGGTCAGGTTCTCCAGGGTTCCCTGGGTTTTATAGAGCGAATAGAGGTCGAGCAGGGTTTGCGAGGGGTGCTGGTTGGCGCCGTCGCCGGCATTGACAATGGGAATATCGGTAACCTCGGTGGCATATTGGGCGGCGCCTTCGAGATAGTGGCGCATCACGATGAGGTCGGCATAGTTGCTCACCATTTTAATGGTGTCCTTGAGCGTTTCGCCTTTGGAGGTTGAGGTTGCGGCAGGGTCGGAGAAGCCGATAACGCGGCCGCCGAGGCGCTGAACTGCGGTTTCAAAACTGAGGCGGGTTCGGGTCGAGGGCTCGAAAAAGAGAGTGGCAACGATTTTCCCGTCTAAGATTTTTTGGTTGGGGTTTTGCTCAAAGTATTGAGCGGCGCGTAAAATCCGAAGAATTTCCTCTTTGGATAGGCTGTCGATTGAAACGAGGCTTTTGTGTTCCATAAATTGAGAAACATGAAAAGTTTCTGCAAATTTACGGAAATTCTTTGAGAATTTCGCTATGGGGCCGAAAAATTTTAGCGTCGCCAGAAATATGGCGTGAATACCACCAGCACTGAGTAGATTTCCAGACGGCCGGTGAGCATCAGCAGCGACAGGATTATGCGCGCCGCCGGGTTCAGGGCCATGTAGTCGCAACCCATGCAGGAATCGGAAATGGAGAGCGAATTATTGCCCATGGCGCCCAGGGCCGAAACGAAGGCCTCGTTGGCCGGAATGCCGCAAAACGACAGCAGGGTGGTGCCCCCCAGGGTTATCAGGAAGTAGATTATCAGAAATGCGACCGCAACCGAAACCTGGCGCGCCGGGACCACGCGGCCGTTGACTCTGACCGGTAGCACCGCGTTGGGGCGCAGAGAGGTTTTGACCGAGTTGCGCATATCTTTGAGCATATAAACGATGCGGTCGATTTTTGCGCCGCCCGAGGTCGAGCCCGCGCAGCCGCCCATGAACATCAGCACCAGCGCCATGATGAACACCGTCTGGCCCCACGAGTTGAAGCCGTCGAGCATATAGCCGGTTGAGGTTATGAAGCTAACGACCTGAAAGAGCGGGTCAATGGTTATGCTCTGCCAGCCGCTGTAGGCTCCGCTGGCAAGGATGCCGATAATGAAAATGAGAGTGAAGCCGATAATAACCTTGCAGTAGGTTTTGAAGGTGTCGTTTTTGGCAACCAGGCGCGGTTTGCCGGTCATTGCGCGATAAACGAGCGCGAAGTTCACACCGCCCAAAAACATGAACAGGCAGATAATCGACTTGACGTAGAGCGACGGAAAGGCATTTATGCCCGACGAGGTTGTTGAGAATCCGCCGGTCGAAACCGTTGCAAACGAATGGCAGGCGGCCTCGAACGCCGACATCGGCCCCAGGCAGAGCAGGCCGAACAGAATGGCGGTCAGCATTATATAGACCAGCCAGATGCTCCGCGCCGTTGTTGAGATTCGGGGGCTGACTTTTTCTTGCGAGATTTTGGCCTGCTCGGCGTTAAACATCTGAATGCCGCCCGACGAATTTAGCATCGGCACGAGGGCCACGGTGAAGATTATGATTCCCAAGCCGCCGATCCACTCCGAAAGGCAGTGCCAGATGTGGATTGCGTGGCTGAGTTTGTCGAGCGAGCCGGTCAGCGACGCGCCGGTTGTTGTGAAGCCGCTCATGGCCTCGAAGAAGCCTTCGGTGAGCGAGAGCCGCGCCGTAGGGGCCAGAATATAGGGAATCATGCCGAACAGCGAAAAGACAATCCAGATGAGGGTTGTCAGCATAACGCCGTCGTATTTGGTCAGTTCGCGCACCTTTGGGTTGATTCCTAAGTGGCCGATGAGCCCGACCAGCAGCGTAACCGTGGCTCCGACGCCAAAGGCCGCGCAGGCGCCCATTTCGTGGTAGTAAATCGCAACGGCCAACGGAACGAGCATGAACGTTGCCTCAAACATCAGCAGCGAGCAGAGGGTTCGGGTTATCAGGGCAACGTTGAGCCGGCGCATCAGTTAAAGAGCTTTTCGAATTGGTGGATAGCGCCTGTCAGGCAGAACACAACAACGCGGTCGCCGCCGCGGATAACCGTGTTGCCGCCAACGAGCTGGCCTTTGCCGTCGCGAATCAGACCGGCAATGGTCATGTCGTGGCTCAACTTCAGGTCCTTGACCGCCGCGCGGGTGATTTTGCTTCCCTCCTTGACCTCGATTTCGGCCACTTCGGCGTCGGCCAGGGCCATGCACTTTGAGTTGCTTAGGTCCAAATCGAGCAGGCTCTGGAAAATCGCGCCGGCCGCCAGGAGTTTCTTGTTGACTATGGTTCCGATGTTGAGCGCTTCGGCTTCGCCGATATACTGGATGTTTTCAACCTCGGCAATGGTTTTCTTCACTCCGAACTCCTTGGCTGTCAGGCATGCCAGAATGTTGCTTTCGGAGCTTTCGGAGAGTGCCACGAAGGCGTCGTAGTTGGCAATGCCTTCGTCGATGAGCAGGTCGTTGTCGCGCCCGTCGCCGCAAATAACGTCGGCGTTGGGACACCGCTCGGCCAGGCGCATGCACTCGTCGGCATCGTCGTGGATAATTTTGAATTTATATTTTCCGCGGGCCATTGAGCAGAGCCGTCCGGCAATGCGGCCGCCTCCAAGAATCATAACGTTGCGCACGTCGGTCTGGCTTTTGCCGCAGAGCCGGCGCAGTTCGTCAACGTTTTCGCTGCGCGTCATAAAGTAAACGATATCGCCCTCGCGGATAACGTCGTCGCCGCCCGGAATAATAGTGTCGTGGCGCCGGCGAATGGCCGACACGTGGAAGTTGCGGCTCGACATGCCGAATTCTTTCAGCTTCATGCCAACGATTGAGGCATTGCTGCGGAGCTTGACTCCGACCAGAATCAGCTCGCCGTTCCACATTTCGAACCAATGGCGGGTCCAGGTTTTGTTGAGCGCGGTCATGATTTCGCGCGCGGCATAGAATTCGGGATAAATCACGGAGTCGACCCCATGGGAGGTGAAAAAGCCGGAGTGCTTCTCCCTCATGTACTCGAAATTGTCGACTCGCGCAACCGTTCGCTTGGCGCCCATTGATTTGGCTATGGCGCAGGCCGTTATATTGTCGGTTTCAAACGGCGTTACGGCCACGAAAAGGTCGCACTTCGCGGCGCGCGCATCGTTGAGAATCGAAAATGAAGTTGGCGAACCGCAAACGGTCAGCAGGTTATATTTGGTGTCGAGGGCATCCAGGCGGGTTGCATCGCGGTCAACGACCGTAACGTCTTGCGCTTCCCGGCTGAGGAGTTTGGCAAGGTGGGAACCGACTTCGCCTGCACCGGCAATAACTATTTTCATATTAGACTCTTGGCTGTTTTGACTATGGAGTCGGCGTCGAGGCCGCAAAGGGCATAGAGCTGAGCCGGAGTGCCGTGGGTAACGAACGAATCGGTTGGCAGGCCCAGGCGGGTAACGGTTTGCTTCGAGCCATGTTCGGCCAGCCATTCGGCAACCGCAGTGCCGAAGCCGCCGCTGCGAATGCCGTCTTCAACCGTGATTACCGGGCGGCCGGAGGCTGCCACTTCAGCCATGATTTTTTCGTCGAGCGGACGAACGAAAATCATGTCGTAGTGAGCGGCCGAAATGCCTTGCTCCTTCAGGGCGGCAACCGCTTCCTTAACGTTTTCGGCCAGCGGGCCGATGCTGAGGAAAATCAGGTCGGAGCCGTCGGAAATCTTTTGGCCGCGGCCGATTTCGATTGGAGTCAGAGGGGTGTCGGTCTCGCCGACCGAGGCGCCGCGGGGATAACGTATGGCCATCGGGCCGAATTGCCCGGTGGCGGCTGTGGCCATGAGCGAACGCAGCTGGCCGGCAGTCGAGGGCGCGGCAATGGTGATTCCAGCGATTGAGCGCATATAGGCCAGGTCGAGGGCGCCATGGTGGGTGGCGCCGTCTTCGCCAACGATTCCGGCGCGGTCAATGCAGAAGGTGACGGGCAGTTTGCTCAGCGCAACGTCGTGGAACACATGGTCATAGGCGCGCTGAAGGAATGAGCTGTAGATTGCAACAAAAGGCTTCATGCCGTCTTTTGCCAGGCCGCCGGCAAAGGTTACGGCGTGGCCTTCGGAAATGCCTACGTCGAACACCCGCTCGGGGAATTCGGCCTGCATGGTGGCAACCGAGGTGCCGGAGAGCATGGCGGCGGTGATTCCGACAATGCGGTCGTCGCGGCGGGCGAGTTCCAGCAGGGTGTCGCCGAAAACGTCCTGCCACTTCAGTGTTGCCGACTGCGAGCTCAGGCGTTGGCCGCTTTCTATGTCGAACTTGCCGGGCGCATGCCAGTGGGCCGGGTCTGCTTCAGCCGGAGCGTAGCCTGCCCCCTTGCGGGTTCGCAGGTGGAGCATTTTCGGCCCTTCCATATCCTTGATGTCGTTGAGAACGCCGACTACTTTCTTGACGTCGTTGCCGTCGAATGGGCCGAAGTATCTGATATTGAGGCCTTCAAAAATGTTTTGCTGGCGCGAAACCAGCGCCTTGATGCTGTTGGCGAAGCGCATTATCGGGCCGCGCGAGCTATCCTTGACCAGACCGATTTTTCGGAAAAAACGGAATAGCTTGTAGCGCAGGTTGTTATAGCGTTTCGAGGTGTTCAGGTGGGCCAGATATTTGCTCAGGGAGCCAACATTGGGGTCGATGCTCATTTCGTTGTCGTTGAGGATAATGAGCATATTGTTAGGGGTATTGGCAACGTTGTTGAGACCCTCGAAGGCCAGACCACCCGAAATCGAGGCGTCGCCGATAACTGCAACTACCTTTCGCGCCGGTTCGTCGGCTTTGAGTTTCGACGCCACGCTCATGCCTAAGGCGGCTGAAATTGAGTTCGATGCGTGGCCGGCTGTGAAGGTGTCGTATTCGCTTTCGGCCGGCGTTGGGAATCCACACAGGCCGCCGAGCTTGCGGTTTGTCGAGAAGCGCTCGCGTCGGCCGGTCAGCACTTTGTGGGCATAGGCCTGATGACCAACGTCCCATACAATGCGGTCGTAGGGGGTGTTGTAGACGTAGTGGAGGGCAACGGCGATTTCAACCGCTCCCATGCTTGAGGCGAAGTGGCCCGGATTTTCCGAAAGCTCATGAATGAGTGTGCGACGGATGTCGTCGCACACTTCCGGCAGTTGTTCGGGGGTTAGCCGGCGTAACTGCTCGGGGGAGTTAACCTTTAAAGCGCTCACTACGCATTGGTCCTCGGCCGGACCGGATTACTTAATAATGCCGTTGGCGCGGAACACTCGTTCGATTGCTTCAAGGCCGCGGGCAACCTGCTCTTTGGTGTGGGTTGCCATGAGCGAGAAGCGGATGAGGGTGTCGTGGGGAGCAACTGCGGGCGAAACGACCGGGTTAACGAATATGCCTTCGTTGAAGAGCTCGGTGGTTACCTTGAAAGTCTTGTAGTTATCGCGGATATAGAGCGGAATAATCGGGGTTGAGGTGTTGCCGATTTCGGCGCCCATGTTGCGGAAGCCTTCGAGGGCAAAGTTGGTCAGGTCCCAGAGGTTTTGCTGGCGTTCGGGTTCCTGCTCCATGATGTCGATAGCCTTCAGGGCGGCGGCGGTGCTGGCCGGAGTGATGGAGGCGGTGAAGATGTAGGAGCGGGAGTGGTGGCGCAGGAAGTTGGTGATTTCCTTGTCGGTTGCGATGAAGCCGCCCAGCGATGCGAAGCTCTTGGAGAAAGTGCCCATGATCAGGTCAACGTCTTTGGTCACACCGAAGTGGTCGGCCGTGCCGCGTCCGCCATGGCCGAACACACCGATCGAGTGGGCTTCGTCAACCATAACCGAGGCGTTATATTGCTTGGCCAGACGAACGATTTCCGGCAGGTTGGCAACGTCGCCCTCCATGGAGAATACGCCATCGGTAACTATGAGTTTCACCTTGTCGGGGTCGCACTTTTTGAGCTGCTGCTCAAGCGAGGCCATGTCGTTATGCTTATATTTCAGGCTCTGGCTGAAGCTGAGTCGGCGGCCTTCGATAATCGACGCATGGTCTTGTTCGTCCCAGAGAATATAGTCCTCGCGGCCGGTCAGGGTGCTGACCACACCGAGGTTCACACCGAAGCCGGTCGAGTAGATCATAACGTCTTCCTTGCCGATATATTCGGCCAGACGGGCTTCGAGTTTTTTGTGGAGGTCAAGCGTTCCGTTGAGGAAGGGGGAGCCGGCGCATCCGGTGCCATATTTCTTGATGGCTTCGATGGCAGCTTCTTTGATACGCGGGTCGTTGACCAGGCCGGTATAGCAGTTTGAACCGAACATCAGCACGGGGCGGCCGTTGATAGTAACTTCGGGGTCCTGCTCTGAATCGATTGCACGGAAATAGGGGTAGATTCCGGCGGCTTTGGCTTTTTGAGGCTCGTCGTATCTGGCGAGTTTCTGCTGCAGAAGCTTCATAGTTCTATGGTTGGGTTAAATGATTTGACAGAATTGGAGGTTAGGGCGGGGAGGGATGATTAGTTCTGGCCGGCTTCTTCGGTCAGGGCGGGATCGATGAGAATGCGGCCGCAGTATTCGCAAACGATAACTTTTTTGTGCATGCGGATTTCGGCCTGCTTCTGCGGGGGAATGCGGTTGAAGCAGCCGCCGCAGGCGTCGCGCTGGATGGTTACGATGCCCAGACCGTTGCGGGCGTTTTTGCGGATTCGCTTAAAGGCGGTGCGCAGGCGTTCGTCGTCGAAGTTGTCTTCGAGTTTCTTGGCTTCTTCGCGCAGGTTTTCTTCTTCGTTTTTGGTTTCTGAAACGATTTCGTCGAGTTCAGCCTTTTTGGTTTCCAGAACGTGGTTTGCGTCGGCAATCATTTCTTCGGTAGTGGTTGCTTCGTGCTTTTTGGCATCGAGAGTGCGGGCATATTCGCCCAGACGCTTTTCGCCGAGCTGCACTTCAAGCTGCTGGAATTCGATTTCTTTCGAAAGGATGTCGTATTCCTTGTTGTTGCGCACTGATTTGATCTGCTCGTCGTATTTTTCAATCTTGGCTTTGGAGTCGGCGATTTTGTTGTTTTCGTCGAGTGTGGCCTTTTTGATTGCGTCCATTTCGGCCTTGATGTTGGCCAGGCGGGTTTTCAGGCCTTCGATGTGGTCTTCGAGGTCGCTGACTTCGATGGGAAGTTCGCCGCGGATGGTGCGGATACGGTCGATTTCCGTAAGGATTGTCTGGAGCTTATAGAGTGCGGTGAGGCGCTCTTCGGTGCTCATGGGCTTGTCGTTCTTTGTTGTTGCCATCTGTTATTCTGGTGTGACTTACTTAAATTCTATGGGATTGGTTTCGCGTGCGCATAACACGGGTGCAAAGTTAGGAAATTTTTGCGAAATAATCTGCCTAAAAATCTCCTTTGTGCACTTTTCGGTGTCGAAATGTGTCAAATCTACAATCAGAATGCGGTTGGCGAAGTCCAGAAAGTCGTGGTAGCGCACATCGGACGTCACTATCGCCTCGGCTCCCGCCGCTATGGCGTCGGGAATCAGAAAGCCGCAGGCGCCGCTTCCGAGCGCAATGGTTTGAATTGCCTGCACCGGGGCCTGGTCGAACCGGCTATGACGCACGCACTCAGCCTCAAACGCCTTGCGGCAGAGCGCCGTAAGGCTCTCGGGGCTGAACGGCTCGGGCAGCCTGGCAATGACTCCGGTTCCGGTGGGCGAGAGCGTGGCGCTGATTTCGCAATTGAGCATTTCGGCCATTTTGCAGCTGACGCCATAGGGCGCCGGAGCGTTGTCGAGCGATGTGTGGGCGCTGTAGACCGCAATGTCGGCTCGAATTGCTTCAATCAGCGCGGCGCCTTGCGGGGTGGTGTCGTTCACGACCTTTATACCCTTGAAAATCAGTGGGTGGTGGGAAACAACGAGGTTGCAACCGTTTTGCCGTGCCTGCTTGATAACCGCCGGAGTTACGTCGAGACACAACATTATTCCCGTGCACGCGCGCGAGGCTTTGCCAACAAGCAGGCCGCTGTTGTCCCATTGCTCCTGGGCGGAGCGGGGTGCGGCCTCCTCTATGGCGCTAATGATTTGACTTATTGTTGGCTGGCTCATTCAGCGGCCGGAAGGTTGAGAGCGAGGTTGAGTTCGTCGAGCTGCTTCTGGTCCAGAGCGGCGGGTGCGTCGAGCATGACGTCGCGGCCGGAGTTATTTTTCGGGAAGGCTATGCAGTCGCGAATGCTGTCAAGGCCGGCAAACAGGCTCACCCAGCGGTCAAGACCGTAGGCCAGACCACCATGAGGGGGCGCACCGAACTTAAAGGCATTCATCAGGAAGCCGAACTGCTCCTGAGCCTTTTCGGGGGTGAAGCCGAGAATTTCAAACATTTTGGCCTGCAGGGCGCTGTCGTGAATACGGATTGAGCCGCCGCCTACTTCAACGCCGTTGATAACCATATCGTAGGCGTCGGCGCGAACTGCTGCGGGGTCGGTGTCGAGCAGCGGAATGTCTTCGTCCTTGGGGTGAGTGAAGGGGTGGTGCATAGCCATGAGGCGCTGCTCCTCGTCGCTCCATTCAAACATCGGGAAGTCAACAACCCAGAGGCACGAGAATTTGTTTTTGTCGCGTAGGCCGAGCTGGCGTCCCATTTCCAGACGAAGCTCGCAGAGCTGCTTGCGGGTTTTGTTAACGTCGTCGCCCGACAGGATGAGAATCA
>CAZDVP010000007.1:0-34002 GCA_964508865.1 uncultured Bacteroides sp.
GGTTAGGTTGAGTTTGGCGAAGAGGTCGTTGAGCTGAGAGACTGCGGCGGCAATGTTGGCGCTTTTTTCGTTGATTTGGGCCATGAGCTCGCCAAGTGTGACATCTTCCAGGTCGTCATCTTTGCGAATCCAGGTGATGTCGAGGCTGGTTTTGTCGCGCTTCAGCAGTTCTTCAACATCATATTTGCGCCAACGGCCATTTGGTTCAGAATCGGGGTTATACGTTTCTTTGCGGGCGGCGATGTTGTCGGCATGGTAGCATTCAACAAAATCATCGAGATGATGACGCTGCATGGGATTGGTTGCGAGCGTGTGCTTTACGTCGGTCCGATAGTCGTAGAACCACACATTTTTTGTCGGCGTGCCTTTGGTGAAGAACAACACGTTGGCCTTTACGCCCTGGGCGTAGAATATGCCGGTCGGAAGGCGGAGTATGGTGTGGAGGTTGAAGTCCTGAAGCAGGCGCTTACGGATTGTTTCGCCGGCTCCGCCTTCAAAAAGAACATTATCTGGAAGCACAACGGCAGCACGGCCTCCATTTTTCATTGACAGCATCATATGCTGCAAAAAGTTGAGCTGATTATTCTTTGTCTGCACATAAAAGTCCTGTCGGTCAATATCTACCGATCCGGCAGGTCGGGTTCCGAATGGAGGATTGGCAAGAATAACGTCGGCCATAACCTCCGACTCTTTTTCGAGCGAATCGCGACACGCTATGGGACTACGGTCGGTGCCGATACCGTGGAGATAAAGGTTCATCGACGCAAGGGTTACGACCAGAGCGGTGTTGTCAACGCCATGCAGCGACTTGTTTTTAAGAAAATCCTGTTTCTCCCGGTCGGCCGACTGGGTTTTCATATAGTCGTAGGCAGCCAGAAGGAAACCGCCGGTGCCACACGCCGGGTCGAGCACCGTTTCGCCAATCTGAGGACGAGTCACGTCGACCATTGCCTGAATCAGCGAACGCGGAGTAAAATATTGCCCTGCCCCACTCTTTTTGTCCTGACCATTCTTTTCGAGGATTCCCTCATAGATAGCGCCTTTGACGTCACCCTCCATAATCAGCCAGTTTTCTTCGGCAATCATATCGATTACCTTTTTAAGATAAACCGGTTTGTCAATCTTATTCTGGGCTTTTGTGTAGATAGTGCCTATAAGGTTATCCTGGCGGCTCAGGGTTTCGAGTATCTTTTCGTAGGTACTGACAAGGTCTTCGCCCATCTCGGTCGTCAGGTCTGACCAGCGGCAGCCAACCGGAAGAGCCGATTCTTCTCCAAAGGTCTCGACATTCTCATGGTCCATTTTCAGGAATAAGAGGTAGGTGAGCTGGGTAATGTAGTCGGTGAAGCCTATGCCTTGGCCGGCGAGCGTGGTTGCGAGAGTCCAGACTTTTTTGGTCAGGGACTGAGGGGTGGATATATTGTTAGCCATAGTGGATTATGCTGCTTTTTTATTGAAAATGAGGAACTGCGATAGTGAAAGAATCGTTTCTTTAGCCGCTGCTGCATCGCCGAACGACCGGATAATCTGAGCAGCAATCGTTTTGTCGTAATCCTTAATATCTTTCAGTTCCGTTGAGCCGTTGGTTACGATGTAGTTAACAATCTGGCGAATAACTTCTTTCTGCGCTTCGGTCAGCGGGCGTTGGGCCTGTCCGCACCAAAGTTCGAATCGCTGCGCGGCCATCGAAGGCAGACTCTTCAGTTCCGGAATCAGGTGCATCGCATAGCGGATGACTTGAATAATGTTGGTCAAGGCATCCTTTTCATTTTTGGTCGAAAATTTTTGAACCGCCTTAGGGTTCAGAATTGAATAGTTGTTCCAGAGCTGAGAAACATTGAACTTATGGTTCACCTCGCGGAGTTTCCGGTCAAGGTCCTTGAGGGTGGAATATGTCAAGGGCTCGCCGGTGTTGTTATATATTATTCTCAACGCTTCGATTTCATCGCGGTGGTCTTCGATATATTCCTCGAAGGCTTTGGTTGTTGATTCGGCTTCCTCGTGCGAGAATCCTTTTTCAATCAGAGTGTCCTCGCCGGGTTGGAGAATATTGATGAAGCCGGCATTGAGCACACAGAGATACTCGCGCGCATCGGGGTGCACGGACAGAGGTCGCACCAGTCCTTTACGCTCGTTGTTAGGCTCGTTAACGTTGCTGAAAGCCGGCAGAGTCCCGGCCTCGAGTGCGTTATAGATATTAGCGGAAATATCGCTCATTGAAGAGTTGGCGAGCTTTTGAAACTCCGCCCGCTGCTGCTCGGTAGCCTTATTATGGATTCGCGCCAAACGGCCGGCAAGGAGCCGCAGATGATCGTCGTGGACCTCGCCGAGAGTCAGACGCTCCAACAGCTGGCGAAGGGTAATTACCTGCTGTTGGCGGTCGTCGCCCGGAGCAGGAACGCTATGCTCATGTTCCGTCACTCCAACCGCATCGACCAAGTAGAAGATGTCTTTGCTGAACGCATTTGGAGTAACATTGCGGAGTTGCTCGTCGCCAATAGTGCGGACGCCTCGCCCTTTCATCTGAGTGTAGAGCGGCTGCGACTCAACATCGCGCATAAACATTACCACCTCGAGCGGTTTGACATCAGTTCCGGTGGCGACCAAAGTAACCGTTACAGCGATTCGGAAATCTTTGTCATTCCTAAAGGAGCGGATTAACGCGTTGCTATCGCCGGCTGAATAGGTTATTTTCTGCACAAAGCGGTCGGGGTCAACCGAAATATACGGGCCGAAAACCTCCTTTGCAATGTTTACTATATTGGTTGCGTGAGCATCGTTCAGGGCAAAAATCAGCGTTTTAGGCAAATAGTCCATATCGGGCTCACGCTGCGGGTCGATAAACATTTCGGAATAGACCGCATCGCGATACGTTTCCAAAATCAACTTTATCTGAGCCGGATTGACGATACTCCTGTTCAGCTCGGTTGGCGTATAATTCCTCACCTCCCGATTCTTAACATCCTCGACTTTGCCGTTATAGCGAGTAATGCGGCGCAAGGAGTCGCCTTCGCGAATGGCGCCGCCGTCCTCTGTGGCCCGGGTCTTTATCCGGTAAACGCGATAGTCAACATTAACACCGTCGACAATTGATTTTTCGAGTGTGTAGTTAACCACTTGGTTATTATTGAAGAATGCCAGCGTTTCGGGAACGGGAGTGGCAGTCAGGCCCACAAGTTTAGCCGTGTTGAAATATTCAAGCACCGCACGCCAGTTGCCGTAGATTGACCTATGGCATTCATCGATGATTATCATATCGAAGAAATCGGGCGGCAACAGCGGGTTCGGCGGCAACACCACTTCGGAATCTACATCTTCGGTGGCTTCGTCGTCGTCATCATCGGAGTCGTCAATATTCCGGCCCGAGAGCAACGAAAACAAGCGCTGAATGGTAGAGATCACGACCTGGTCACCATCCTTAACCTTGGCAGATTT
The DNA here is from genome assembly GCA_964508865.1 of uncultured Bacteroides sp. Taxonomy (GTDB): domain Bacteria; phylum Bacteroidota; class Bacteroidia; order Bacteroidales; family Muribaculaceae; genus UBA3263. Next base: position 3,436 of record CAZDVP010000007.1, read on the forward strand.
CAGGCGGTTCACCTCAAAAATAGTGTTCAACGGCTCGCCGTTTTCAGTCAACCGGAACGTTCCGAACTCTCCTTCGGCCTGCTTGCCGAGATTATTGCGGTCAACAAGAAAGAGCACCCGCTTCATCGGCGTATAGTTGAGCATCCGATATGTTGCCAGACAAGCCGTGTAGGTTTTGCCGGCGCCGGTTGCCAACACCATCAACGCGCGATTTTGGCCGGCTCTGAAACTTTTTTCAAGCTCGGTAATCGCTTCATACTGACAGTCGCGCAATCCGCGCTTTTGCAAATTGGGCAACGCTGCGTAATAGTCGGTAATGCCCAGCAAGCGGGTTATTTGCTTGGGAGTATGAACAGATCTGATTGGCTGATAGGTGCCTTCCGGGTCGCGCAAGTCGCGGAAATACAAATCTTTGCCGTTCGACACATAGGCCAACGGCAGAGGCTCATACCAGGCCGGACACCACGATGGTACGCTTTTGGTATAGAATTCGGCCTGCTCGCAGACAACCGGCGCGGTAACGTCAATCTCCTCGCGTTTTGCTTCAAGCACACCGAATGCCTTGCCGTTGATAAAGAGCAGATAGTCAGCCTCGTGGTTGCCTTTCATAAGACCTTCTTCAACCGCAACGGCACTTATTTCGGGTGAATAGTGGTCGCGGTCAACCACTGCCCATCCGGCATCCGCAAACATGCGGTCAATTTTTTGGCGAGCTACCTGTTCCGGGGTCATCGTTCAGCTTCCGATAAGACAACATTATCAGAAGTTGCAAAATTACTAAATAATTTTGAAACTACCTCGCCGATTAAGGGAATAATTCACTTTAAAACCCTATTTCCCCATTCTATTAAAGGATTTGGATGTCGGGGTTGAGGGTGCGGAGGGTTTGGATGAGGTCGGATTGGTTTTTGGGGGAGATGTAAACCCAGCTGCCTTTGCCGTAGCGAATACCTATTCGTTTGGCGGAGAGGGCCGGGGAGGAGAGGATTGTGGATTTGAGTGTTATTGCGCTGATTTTTGAAATTGGCACATCGGCTCGGTAGAGGAATCCGCAGCGAATGTGCAATTTGTCGCCGCTGATTGTATAGTCGGTGTGCAACAGCATGTCGTAGCACATAAACAGGGCGCTGCCCATCAAAACCACGTCGATGAGCAGAACCCAGGTAGTTTGATAACACAGATAGATTGAAGCGATGAAAGCTATGGTCATGGCGATGCAGAACCCCACATACCACTTAGCTACTTTCGATTTATAAACTTTTTCCATAATGCGACTTTATTTCTTAGGGTTAGTGTGCCAGAGGGGAAGGTGGAACCGCTGCCAGAGGGCGGAGGGAAGGAGGCGCTGCAGGGTGCAGAGAATACGCCAGCGAAGGCCGATAATGGCCACGCGGCGACTGCGAAGGGTGGCTCGAAAAATGGCCCGGCAAACGGTTGGCTGATCCATTTCAAGCAGATAGCGCTTATCCGAGTCAAGCAGCGTGGTGCGCGTCCAGCCGGGGCGTATGTCGACTATGCGCAAGGGGAGCCGGTCCCTGTCGGCGCGCTGGCGCAGCGCTTCGAGCAGAGTTGAGTCGAAGGCTTTTGATGCAGAGTAGCACGCGAGGTCGGCCAGGCCGCGCGTTCCGGCAATGGAGGTAATCGCGACTATGCGCCCCGGTTGGCGAAGGTGGCTGAAATAGTCGTAGGCCGAAGTGACCATTCGCGCAAAGCCGCCAACGTTGGTGGCAATGGTGGCTTCAGGGGCGCTTTCGCGCAAAATTCCGGAGCCGTGGAAATAGATGTCCATGCCCCCGAGGCGGCCGATCAGTTCGAACAAGCGGGAGGGCGCATCGGTGGCCGTAATGTCGATAGCGGCTGTTTCGATGCGGTCGGGCGCCTCGGCTTTAAGTCGCTCCAGGGCCGACTCATTGCGCCCGCAAGCTCCGACGCGCCAACCGGCCGAAACAAACATTTTTGCGAGATTCAGCCCGAGGCCCGAGGTAGCTCCCATGATAACAATTTTCTTTTCCATACGCAAATTTACGCATTATGTCAGAAATTATTGCTATTTTTGCAGAAATGTTTCAGCTAATCAGAAAAATCATCATATTATCGGCGGCTTCGCTTCTATGGCAACCGCTGTCGGCCCTGGAGCCGGAACGCCCGGTCAGCTCGGCCTGGATGGCCGAGGCGGGCACATCGCACCTGGCCGACACCTACCTGAGCCCCTTGAAATATAGCGGCATGCACTATGCGCTGACCTACTCCCGCCTGCAGGCCATGAAATCGCCGCTTGGGCGATGCGTTCAGGGCTGGGATTTAGGACTCAGCTTCGACCGCACTCATAGCAGCGCGGGCAACACAACAATGCTCGGCGCACAAATCAGTGGCTCGTGGCGAATGATGCGTCGCTGGCAACTGCCCCAAGGATTCCAGGCCGGAATAGGCGGCTATGCGGGTGCGGAATTCGGCGCGCTCTATCTGAGCCGCAACTCCAACAACCCGGCTCAGGCAATCGGGGCGGTGTGCATAGGCCCCGAAGCATTCGTGCAATGGTCGGGCAAGCTCAAAAAACTTCCGCTGGCTGCCCGCTGGCAGGTTTCGTCGCCTCTTGCCGGCGCATTCTTCTGCCCCGACTATGGCGAGCTCTACTACGAAATCCAGCTCGGCAACCGCGCTGACCTGGTTCACTTTGCGTGGCCCGGCAGCCGCCGCGCGATCAGGTCGCTGCTGAGCGTTGACCTGAACTTCGGCCGCTCAACGCTGCGCCTGGGCTATAGCTTCAATGCCCTTTCGGCCAAGGCAAACAACGTTACCTCGCGGCGCATCAGCCATGCAGCCGTGGTTGGCTTCGTATGCGACTTCCTAACCGTTAATCCCCGCAAAACCGATGCGAACATCCTGCCTGCATATTATTAGTCTGCTGCTTGCCGCCACTCTTTCGGCCTGCCACCCCATCGAGGAGTTTCCCGCCGACAACAGCGGTAGTTTCCGTGCGCTCTGGACCGCGCTCGACCAGCACTATTGCTTCTTTGCCGAAAAAGACGTTGATTGGGCGGAAGTCCGCAACAGCTACGAGCCGCTGGTTGCAGGCGACCTGTCGCGCCAGCAGCTGTTTGGCATCTGCGCCGACATGGTCAACGAGCTTCGCGACGGACACACGAATCTGTCGTCCGGATTCGAAACCTCCTATTATCGCAACTGGTGGAGCGACTATCCGCAGAACTACAACGCCCGACTCATCGAGCAATACTATCTCAATTTCGAATATCGCCAGCTTGGCAACGTTACCTACGGCATACTGCCGCAGAACATCGGCTACGTTGCCATCCCCTCGTTCAACTCCGGACTGGGCGACAGCAACATCGACTGGATTTTGGCATCGATGACCTCGGCCGACGCGCTGATAATTGACCTGCGCGACAATGGTGGCGGCTCGATGAGCAACGCCGAGACCTGGGTACGCCACTTTATCCGGGAGCCGCTGACGGCAGGCTACATCCAACACAAAACCGGGCCGGCCCACGACGCGTTCGACTCGCCCCACCCTATTATTTTCGAGCCGCTGACGGCCAACAATATCGTTTGGATCAAACCGGTGGCAATTCTTACGAACCGCTCAACATTCTCCGCAGCGAACTATATGACCATGTGCATGCGGTCGATTCCGGGAGTGATTCACGTTGGCGCAACAACCGGCGGCGGCGCCGGAATGCCCATAACCCTCGAACTGCCCAACGGCTGGGGAATACGCATGAGCGCGGTGCGGGTCTACGACTCCCGCATGCAGCTGACCGAACAGGGCATAGCCCCGACTCAGGGGTGCGCTATAGATATGGACCCGGACCAGGCTCTTCAAGGCATCGACTCGATTGTTGAACTGGCAATTAAACGACTAATGGAATGAAACACCTGCTTTTCATAGCAATTGCAATACTGCTGAGCGCATGCACCCGCCTTGTGAGCCTCAAAGACGCCGAAGCCTGCACGCATCCGGCCTACGAGCCGGAATATGCGCGTGGCTTCCGCCTGCTCAGCAACCCGGAAGATTCAACGCTGCTGGCGCTGGAGGTCTACCGCCCCGACACTATGCGCATTTCAATTCCGCGCGGCGGCTTCAGGTCGCTGGTGTGCATGTCGTCGACCTACGTAGGCGCGCTGTCGACCCTCGGGGCCGACAGCTGTATCGCCGCAGTTAGCGGCAGCCGCTATCTGACCAATCGCGCTGTGGCCGACCGCGCGGTCGACGTTGGCTTCGAAGGCGCCATGGACTACGAAAAACTGCTGTCGGTCAAACCCGACCTCGCGCTCATCTACGGCGTGGGCGGCGAAAGCTCCCTGGCCGCAAAACTCAGCGAACTGTCGGTTCCCTACGTCTATATTGCCGACTTCGAGGAGCAGAACCCGCTGGGACGCGCCGAATGGCTCGTTGCAATCGGGGCCCTGGTAGGGGTTGACGGACGCGAAAAGTTCCGCGAAATCTGCGAGGCATACCAACCGGCGCCCGATTCCGTTGCCGCGGTTATGATCAACGCCCCCTATTCCGGCTCCTGGTTCATTCCGGGGGCGGATAACTATATGTCGCAACTGCTCCACGACGCCGGCGCGCGGCTGACCGTTCAGCAGCCCGAAGGGGTCGAAAGCCGCCCTATAGACCTAGAGCAAGCGCTCCCGGCCCTCAGGCAGGCTGACTTCTGGCTCAATCCGGGTCAGGCAGAAACCGCGGAGCAGGTGAGGGCTCTCGTGCCCAAAGCCGACTTCAACGGCCGGATATGGAATCAGACCGCCGACTTCTTCGAGTCCGGCGCATCGCATCCCCACCTTGTTCTCAACGAGTTGCAGCAGATTTTCCGCTCTCAGGCGCCCGACTCCATGCGCTATTTCCGACGTATAAAATGAAGCGGGCAACTTTTTTCGGCATAACCTCCCTGCTGGTGGTGGCGCTCTTCGTTGCCGACATCTGTCTGGGCAGCGTAGACATTCCGCTGAGCCGGGTTCTGGGTGCACTCTTTGGCGGCGAAACCGACGCACGCACGCAAACCATAGTGATTGACCTGCGCCTGGTCAAGGCAATAACCGCACTGCTTGCCGGCATCGCCCTCAGCATCAGCGGCCTGCAGATGCAAACGCTTTTCCGCAACCCGCTGGCCGGACCCTATGTGCTCGGCCTCAGTTCAGGCGCATCGCTGGGCGTGGCGATGCTGCTTTTGTGTGGCGCCGGCTCTGCAATGGGCATCGCCGCGGCAGCCATGGCCGGCGCCGCGCTGGTCATGGCCCTGCTCCTGCTGGTCAACGAAAGGGTCAAGAACGTTATGACGCTGCTCATTCTGGGCATACTCTTTTCGTCGGCCATCGGCTCGGTGGTTCAGATTCTCCAGTTCCTCAGCCATGAGCAGGCCCTGAAATCCTACGTTGTCTGGACCATGGGGTCGCTCAGCGAAGTAACCGCTCCGCAATTGGTAATTCTTGCCGCATGCGTAGCGGCTGGATTGCTGCTGTCGGTGCTCACTGTCAAACCGCTAAACCTGTTGGAGTTAGGCGAAACTTTTGCGCGCACTATGGGAGTTGACCTACGCCGCTCGCGCCTGGCCATACTGGCCTCCACCACCCTGCTGGCCGGCAGCGTAACCGCCTTTTGCGGCCCTATCGGCTTCATCGGCATGGCCATGCCCCACATTGCCCGCGCCCTGACCGGTGAGTCCGACCACCGCTACCTGCTTCCGGCCTCGGCGCTGGTCGGCGCGGCGGTGCTGATTGCCTGCGACCTGATTTCGCGGCAATTCCTGATTCCAATCAATGCAGTAACATCACTGGCCGGCATACCGGTTGTGGCCTACGTAGTTATAAAGAAATGATTCAAATTCAGAACCTGACCCTGGCCAACAGCCCCTCCCATCCACTCATCAGCAACCGGAGCGTCAGCATTCCCGACGGAACGCTCACCGCCCTGATTGGCCGCAACGGCTGCGGCAAGTCAACACTGCTGCGAACCATGGCCGGCCTGCGCAAACCTCAGCAGGGCCATATCATCATCAATAACACCGACGTCAGCCACGCTCCGGCTGCCGATATGGCCCGGCTGGTGGCCGTCATCACAACCGAAAGCCCGCGGGTCGATAACCTAACGTGTAGCCAGCTCGTGGCCTACGGCCGCGCACCCCACACCGGACTGCTCGGGCGGCTCAGTGCAGCCGACCGGCTAATAGTCGATCGCTCGCTCGCCGCAGTTGGTATGCATGAGTTCGCCAACCGCAAAATCAACCATATCTCCGACGGCGAGTCGCGCCGAATCATGCTGGCGCGAGCCCTGGCTCAGCAAACACCGGTTATTCTGCTCGACGAACCGACGAGTTTTCTCGACGTTCCGGGCCGCTACGAAATCGCCGCCCTGCTCCGCCGCCTGGCTGCCGACGAGGGCAAAACCATTGTTTACTCCACCCACGAACTCGAACCTGCATTTCGCTACTCCGACCAAATCCTTTTCATGAGCGCCGACGGACTGCTGCTCGCCCCACCCGACTCGCCGCAGATGCAAGCCGTCAGAGCGCGCTTCATTCCGGCATTATAGACCCCTCGCGCAGAATCTGCGGCTCGGCCGAATCCATCAGCGAAACAATCGTTGAGCTCAAAACGTCGGGATTGAACTCGCTGCAGCCGTCAACCAGCATCAGCTCAACGTCATTTTCGAGCTCCATGGGGTCTGACGTGCCAAGCGAACCGCTCAGCAGCGGGTGGCCCATCTCAGCGGCCAGCGCGCGGGCAATTTCATTGTCGGGAATGCGCACCCCGACCTCTTTGCGCCCCTTGTAGACCTTGGGCAAAGTCAGCGCCGGAGGCAAAATGAAAGTAAACGGTCCGGGAGTGTTGCGCTTAATCACCTGAAACGCACGGTTATCAATGCGCGCATACTGCGCCGCGGTGGCTATGGAGTCGCAAACCAAAGTCAGCGTGTGCTTTTCGGGGTTCACCCCTTTCAGCCGGCAGAGCGCAGCAATCGCCGCAGTGTTCAGCGAATCGGCCGCCAGAGCCGGATGAGTGTCGGTCGGGTAAATAATCAACTTGCCGGCCCTCAAGGCGTTGGCCGCCTGCTCAATTGCCCGCATATCAGCGGAATAAAGTGTCAGAATTTCCATTATCAGCTTCAAATTAAACCTAAAAAAGCCCGCACTGTTGAGGCGGACTTTCTTAGTTGGTTGTCAGAACGCAGCCTTGCTCTTATTCAGCAGCTTCAGCAGCGGGAGCTTCTTCGGCGGGAGCCTCGTTGGCAGCAGCTTCGGCAGCGGCGGCAGCTTCGGCTTCAGCCTTAGCGGCAGCGAGTTCTGCTTTCTTCTTAGCCACGGCTTCAGCCTTAGCCTTGTTAACGGCTACTTCAGCTTCATAGCGAGCCTTCTGAGCTTCTTCCTGCTTCGAGGCCATAGCGGTCTTGTCGGCGTTAACGGCAGCCTGCTTTTTCTGCTTCCAGGCTTCGAAACGACGCTGAGCTTCAGCTTCGTCGAAAGCGCCTTTCTTAACGCCACCCTGAAGGTGCTTCATCAGAAGAACGCCTTCTTCAGAAAGAATGGTGCGAACGGTTGCAGTGGGGAGTGCACCCACATTCAGCCAATACAGAGCCCGCTCGAAGTTCAAAGATATCGTGGCGGGATTGGTGTTGGGGTTGTAGCTACCAATGCGCTCGATAAATTTGCCATCACGTGGCGCTCTGCTGTCGGCGATTACGATAGGATAGAAGGCGTAGTCCTTATGACCACGACGCTGCAGGCGAATCTTAGTTGCCATACTGTAGAGATTGTTTTGAAGTTAGTTAATGAGTTGGGTTAATATTGGCGGCCTATTCCTAAGCCGACCGCAAAGTTACGAAAATAATCCCAAACCACCAAACCCGACCCGAATTTCCCCATCAATATTATTCAATATCATCGGGAATAGGGAAAAAAGTTGTAAATTTGCGGTATGATTATGATTGAGAAATGTGGCAGCGAGGATAGCGAGCTGATTGCGCGTGCGGTGGTTATGGCTCTGCATGAGGAGTTTGACCCGGAGCAGCTGTGGTGCCGGATGTTTTGGAATCTGGCGGCTCGCACTGATTCGCAATATAGTTACCTGAACGCGCTGAAGGCGATTGTGCCTTCGGGGGAGGTTGCGGGTATTATTGTTTGCTACGACGGGGCACGCCTGGCGCAGCTGCGGCAGGCGCTTTTCGATGAGTATGAGCGACTGACCGGGCGGCAGTTGGGGGCGTTTGCCGACGAAACCGACGCCGGGGAATGGTATCTGGACAGTCTGGCGGTGTTTCCGCCGTTCCGTGGCCAGGGCATCGCTAAGGCGCTGATTGAGGCAGCCGTTGCGCTCGCTCCGGCCAACCGCACGCCGGGATTGCTTTGCGCTAAGGATAACGCGGGCGCAAAGCGGCTTTATGAAGCATTAGGGTTCGCCAAGGTTGGCGAGCGGCCGTTTATGGGTCAGATTATGGACCATATGTGCAAGCAGAGCTGATGGGACGTTTGTTTGGAAATCTGATTCTGGCCGGACTTGTAGGAGCCACTACCCTGCAGGCTGCCGCGGCTGAGCCGGCCGATAGCCTCGGAAGGAGCGAAACTCTGAAGGAGGTTGTCGTTACGGGCAATTCGGCCCGACGGCGCATTGAAAATCCGCGCATCGGGGCCGAAAGGCTTGAGCTGGCCAAACTGGCGCAGATGCCCTCGTTTGGCGGCGAGAATGACCTGATCAAGTCGCTGGCACTGCTGCCCGGAGTGCGCAGCGAGGGCGACGGCGGCGGAGGGTTTGAGGTCCGCGGCGGCAATTCGTCGCAAAACCGAGTGGTTATCGACGGCATAACGCTATATAATCCGGCCCACGTTATGGGCATATTTTCAACGTTTAACGACAATGCCATCGCGTCGGCAACGCTGTTTAAGGGTCCGATTCCGGCGCAGTTCGGCGAGGCTTCGTCGGCAGTTCTTGAAACGGGCCTTGCGCCGGGCGACATGAACGACTACCACGCATCGCTGACAGTTGGCATTTTGGCGGCCAAGCTTCGAGCCGAGGGTCCGATTGTTAAGGATAAGCTCTCGTTTGCGGTCGACGCGCGGCGCTCATATGTTGACGCATTTTTGAAGATAGTTCCGAAATACAGGAGCACGATTATGAATTTCTATGACGTGTCGGCCAAGTTGCGTTATACGCCCGACTCCCGAAACCTGATTGACGGTTCGTTTTTTGTCAGCCACGACAATATGGCCATAGAGCGGCTGATGGGAATGTATTGGGGCAACATAGGCGGCGCACTGAACTGGCAGGCGCGCACCGGCGGCAACCTGACCTTCACAACAACGGCGGCAGTTACGCACTATGCGCCGAAAATGACGGTGGAGATGATGGATATCGACCAGACAATGTGGACCTACGTGCGCAACTATTCCATCAACGAAAAAATCCGATGGCAACCAACTGCCGCCCACGGTCTTGAGTTCGGATTGCGCAGCGAACTGCTGCAGGTCAAATCGGCCGAATGGCTGATAAACAGCACCAAGGAGCGGGAAATCAGGTCGCTCTGGACCAACTCCGCATGGGTGGACTATAGCGGCAACTTCGCCGACAAGGTGGAGCTGACCGCCGGGGCGAGGCTCAACGTATCGTCGGTCCTTTCTGCCGGCCGCTTCTATGAGTACTTTTCGCTGCTTGAGAATCCGGCGCAGTTCCGCCCGGAAACTTATATCGGCATCGAGCCAAGGGTTAACCTGAAATACAACATTTCCAAGCTGCACAACATCAAGGCCGGCGCCGGCATATCGTCGCAGAACCTGCATGCCATCCGGGCCAGCTCGACTTCGTTTCCGTTCGACCGCTATGCGCTGACTTCGGCAGTTGTCAAGCCGGAGCGGTCACTGCTCTACGCGTTAGGCTATTGCGGCATGACCGGAAGCGGCGCCTACGACTGGTCGGTTGAAGGCTACTACCGCAACATCTACAACGTTTATGACCTGAAAGACGGGCGCACGGTGTTTTCCGACATCAATCTGGAAAGCATAATCCTTGGCGGACGCGGACGCAGCTACGGCGTGGAATTTATGTTGCGCAAAAACACCGGCAAGGTCACCGGCTGGATTTCCTACACACTGTCGCGCACGCAAACCCGCATCGCTGAAATCAACAACGGACAATGGTATGACGCCACCAACGACCGGCGCCACGACCTTTCAATAGCGTGCATATGGAACATCACTGACCAATGGTCGGTTTCCGGCTCATGGATTTACCTTTCGGGCCAACCGCTGACTGCGCCCGACGCAAAATATGAAATCGCCGGCGAAACCTGCTATTACTACTCGAAACGCAACGGCTACCTCACTCCACCGACCCACCGTTTGGACCTTTCGGCGAAATATACCCACACCGGGCGGCGGTTCACCTACGAATGGGCCTTTGGGGTGTACAACGCCTACTGCCGCTATAACCCCTATATCGTTTACTTTACCGACGACCCCGAAAAGCCGTCGGGCAGCAAGGCCATGGTGCAAGCAATGTATGGACTGGTGCCGTCGGTTTCCTATACTCTTAAATTCTGAGCAACATGAGGTTAAAACAGATATTAACAGTTATTTGCGTCGGTCTGGCCCTTGCGGGTTGCTCGCGGGAGATAGACTTTGAGTATATCAACATCGAGCCGCTGACGGTAATCGAGGCCGAGCTGACGCCTGAGGGCGCAAAAGTGGGCATCAGGCTGACCACTCCAATGGACGAGCCGATGAACCGCACGCTGCTGACCGACGCAGCAGTGACCCTGACAGACCTTGACGGCTCAGGCGAGCCGGCCACACTCACGCCCGACTCCGAGGGATACTACCGCTCAGCCGACGGCGGAGTGACAGGCCACCGCTACAGCCTGAGAGTTGAACGCGCCGGGCGGCACTTCGAGGCTGAAACCGAAATGTTCGGCCCGACAACAATCGAGAGCCTCTTTTTCAACTGGATCAGTATGCCCTACGACAAAGTCGCCGTGCTTCAGGGGCAATTTACCGACAACCCCGCGTCGCCGGGCGATTGCTATTGGGTTAAGATTTATCGCAACGGCAAAATCTATCAGTGGGGTGAAATCGACGACCGCGGAGCAGTTGGCGGCCTATGCACCTACGTCAGCATGACCTCGCGCAAGGACACCGACGCGGAAGACGACGAGAGCGTGCTGTTCGACAACGACGTAGTGACAATGAAGGTATGCCGCATCAGCAAAGCGATGAACGACTATCTCGAGGCCCTGGCAAACGACAGCAACGGCCCCGCCATGTTCAGCGGCGACCGTTGCTTGGGATATTTTCTGGCTTCAACGCCGGCGGAGAAAAGCATAGTTTTCCACCCCGACGAGATTCCTGACTTTTGAATCAGCGGCTGATGCCGTCGCGCCGCAAAAGGGCATCTATGGTTGCCGGGCGGCCGCGGAAAGCAGCATAGAGTTCAGCAGCCGGAGCGGAACCGCCCTTTTCCAGAATATTGCGGCGGAAGGAGTCGGCCAGCTCGCGGTTGAAAGTGCCGTTCTGCTCGAAATAATCGAACGCGTCGGCATCGAGCACCTCAGCCCACTTATAGGAATAATAGCCGGCGGCGTAACCGCCCGAAAAAATGTGACCGAACGAGGTCGCGATTGAAGTTCCGGGCACATGAGGGAAGATTTCAACCGCTTTGATAGCCTGATTTTCAACTTCCGTTATGTCGGTGATAGGTTCGGTTATGGTATGGAAGCCGAAATCAAGGAAGCCAAAATTGAGCTGACGCACGCAGGCATAGGCAGCGCCGAAGCGGCGGGCTGCTATCATGCGGTCAAACAGCTCGTCGGGCAGTGGCTCGTCGGTTTCATAATGGCAGGCAAAAGTATCGAGGAACTCACGCGAATAAAAGAAGTTTTCGTTGAACTGCGATGGGAGCTCAACAAAATCGCGGTCAACGTTGGTTCCAGCCTGCGACGAATGTTTGGCCCGGGTGAGCAGCGAGTGCAGCGCATGACCGAACTCATGGAGGAACGTCGTTACCTCGCCCGGCGAAAGCAGCGACGGGCAGCCGTCGGTTGACCGGGTAAAGTTCATTACGATGTTGACCTGAGGGCGCACAGTGCCGTCGGCCTCGCGGAAGTCGGTCATCCATGCGCCGGGGCTCTTGCGGCCCGGACGGGGGAAGAAATCGGTGTAGAGCAAGCCCAGGTGGGAGCCGTCGGCATCCAAAACCTCATAGACCTGAACGTCGGGGTGATAAACGTCGACACCCGCCTTTCGACGGATGTTCACTCCATATAGTCGCTCAGCGAGTCGGAAAACACCTATGACAACATTTTCGAGACGAAAATAAGGGCGCAGGGTCTCAGGGTCGAAATCATAGCGTTCCTTGCGCAGGCGGTTGGCATGATACGCATAATTCCAGGGCGTAATCTCCTCGCCGGCAAATTCGCGGAGTTCGTCGAGCTCGCGCTGCAAGGCGGGCATATAGGCATCGCGCAACTGTCCCAACAGGCCCAGAGCGGCAGCAGGAGTGCCGGCCATGGTGCGGTCGAGTTTGAAGTCGGCAAAGGTTTCATAGCCGAGCAGACGCGCCTTTTCGAGGCGAAGGGCGGCGATTTCCTTTACGATTTCAACATTCGAGAACTCACCGGCGAGATTGCGTCCGCTATACATCTTATACACCTTGCGGCGCAGGTTCTCGAAAGGCGAAAGCTTCATGAACGTTGTGTATTCCGGAGCCTGCAGCGTCAACACATAAGGAGCATCGGAATAATGCGCGCGGGCATTTTCGGCCATCTGGTTGAGGAGCCATTTAGGTAGGCCGGCGGTCTGTTCGGAAGATAGCGGGAAGGCGTAGGTTGCCAGCTCGCGCTTCACGTTCTGACCAAACAGGGTTGTGAGCTCATCGAGGCGGGCGGAAATCGCGCGGAAGCGCTCGCGGTCAGCGCCTTCAAGATTGGCACCGCTGCGCACGAAACCCATATAGGAATCTTCAAGCAGCTTCAAATCAGGGCCACTCAGGCTGAGTTCATCGCGCCGGGAGTAAACATGCTTTATGCGCTCAAAGAGTTTTTCGTTCAAACCGATTTTTGAGGAATAGTCGCTCAGCAGCGGCGAGGCCTTGAGCGAAATATCCATCATTTCCTCGTCGGCATCGGCCGACAGCAGCGGATAGAAAACGCTGAGCACCCGATTGAGAGTCTTGCCGGAGTTTTCGAGCGCCAGAACAGTATTCTCGAATGTCGGCTCGTCGGGATTGGCGACTATGGCATCGACTTCTGCAAGCCCCTCGGCTATGGCCGATTCGATTGCAGGGAGGAAGTCGGAATGCTTGATTTGGGAAAAAGGAGGAGTGTCAAAGGGTTGGAGAAGAGGATTATTTCGAGTCATTTTTATATCGTATTGAGTCAAGTATCAGGGGAATAATTGAAGTGTCGACACCGGCGCGCGCAAGCAGCGGGAGGTCTTCGGCCAGAGAGGCGCCGAGCAGTTCGGTGTCGGTTGAATTGAGCGAATAGTAGTTCATCGCTTCGCGAACATTGCCCTTGGCCAGAGCCAGGTGCCCCATGTTGAGATAATCGGAGGGTGTCGGAGTGAGCTCCGAAAGGATTCGCTTGAAATAGCGCTCGGAAGTTTCGAAGTCGCGATTAAGGAAAGCGCTCCAGGCAATAGGGCGCAACGCCATGGTTGACTTCTCATCGAGCAGTTCGGCCTTGTAATAGTAGTGCAGGGCCTCACGCAGTTCGTTGAGTTCAAGGTGGCAATGGCCAATTTGCAGGGCAACGGTGGCCGAGTCGGGCTGGAGCCGTTCAAGGCGCGAATAATATTCGAGGGCTTCGCGGTGGCGGCCCAGGGCTTTGGAAATCTGTGCCAGGCGCTTTAGGGTCCATTCGCTCATGGGCGCAAGCAGTTCGGCACGCTCATATTCGGTCAAAGCCTCGTCGAGCCGGCCAAGACGCTGCAGGGCATGGCCCATTTTCTGGTGCAGCTCCAGGTCGGGTTCAAGCGAGCGGAAAAGCTCAAGGGCTTCGCTGAAGTGCTTATGTTTGAAATAAAGCTCGCCGAGAAGGCGCACTTTGTCCGGTACGCGGAAATCCTGCCGCAGGGCAGGAATACCAACAGGGTTAATAAGTCTATCGAACGGATTGGCAAACTCTCCGCTTCGACGGAAGAGTTTGAAGAAACGATAAAGGTCGTGAACGTAGGCGCTTATGGCTGCAGATAGCGCTTCCGCCGGATTCATGCCGGAGGTTCCGATAATCTGGCCGTTCATTGCCGCCTGCGAAATCTGGTTCATGAGCATCTGCTTCTGCGTTTCGGGCAAATGGTTGACCGACAGGGCGAACGAATACTTGTCGCTGCCACACATAATCGGCGACTCCTCGAGCATCAGCTCCAGAGCGGCATCGTGGCCGAGCGCTTTGCTTACCTCCAGGCGGTTAGTGTCGAATGGAAGGAACCAGTGGGAAATATGGCTGAAGAAGGGATATGTTTTCAGCATTGAGAACATCGGGTAAAACAAATCGCCGCCCGCCTCGGTCATTTCCGATAGCTTGCGCAGGCGGTCGGTCAGGCCCGACTTGTTTAGCATTTCCTCCCACTCGGGATTCGCCTCCATGTCGGCGGGGTCAAAACCGCTCTCCTTGATGTGGCGCTCCAGGTCGGGGCGGAGTTTCATAACCTCCGGAATAATTTCGTCGCGCATGGTGGCGGCAATTGTTTCAACGTCGGCAGTGCGGATTATCTGCATAATTGCATTCTCTACATTCTGCTGCCATTGGCCGAGGTCGCGCAGGGCCTGGATTCTGGCAACTATGGCCGGAGTGTTGGACCGCTTGGGCCAGCGGGCCATTACAAGCACGGCACCGATAGTTGCGCGCGCCTGCACTTCTATGCTGCCGGCGGGATTAGCGAACTCAAGGAGCAGGCGCAGCGACGGCTCACTGAAAAACTGGAGTAACGACATGGTCAGCGCACCAACAATCATTGACTTGACGCCGTCGCCAACGGCTTCATTACCCATGATTGAGCGAATGGCGGCGATTTCGTCGAAGGTCAGCGGCGTTGTTGTCCAGATACGGTCAAAGATTCGTTCTTCCAGTTCCTCGACCTTGCGACGCTGCGCCTCGGCGTTGGCCTTTGAGCCGAAAAAAGAGCCGAGGCTGGACGCGGCGGTCTGATACTCGTCGAGCAATCCGCCGAGCTGTTCGCCGCGGCGCAGGCGCAGAGTGCGCACCACGTTGAAATAAAGCGAACTATGGTCGGCCACAAGGCTCTCGCGCAGCAGCATGTCGAGAATACTGTAAAGGCGGGTGGCAAGCGCCGAAATCTGCTCGGAGCGGCCGGGGTCGGGCGCACCGCTCAGGGCATAATCGATTATGCGGCTATAATCTTCTTCGGCCGCGTCGAGATCGGCGCGCAGGCGCCAGCTGTCGGCCGAAAGCATAACTCGGAGAAGGCGGAAAGCTTCGTGGAAGTTCCCGGCAGAAACGGCGCGTTCAACCGCTTCCTTATATTCATAGGTATTCATCACGTCAATAGAATATCAAAAGGCGTGCCAAAGTTCGGTTCCGGGGTAATAATGTTGCAGAATCCGGCGGAAATCATAGCCACGCTCTGCCATCATGGCAGCGCCTATCTGGCAAAGGCCGACGCCATGGCCCCACCCTGCCCCGTGGAGAACGAAGTCTGTTCCCCTCCGCTCAACAACAAAGGCGGAGCTATATAGGTGACTCTCGGATAGCCAACGGCGAATAATCAGCTCCTTGCCGACTATGCGGTTAAGCTTGGAGCCGACAATTTCCAGACGCACAATGCGGCCGGAACTGCCGCGCTGCAAAGGTCTGAGTTCCTGAATGGTTCCGAAGTCGAGTCCGGAGCGACGGGCAATCAGTTCGCTTAGCTGCTCTTGGGTGTAGCTGACAGTCCAGCGGTAGAAGTCGGGCGTTGTTGAACGGTCGAAATCATTCAGCACCTGGGCCAGCACATTGGCCGGAGTATCGGCGCAAAAAGCGTCGGGGCGGCCCATAATCCATTCGCGCGCGTTGGCCTCGTCGGTCAAATCGGGCAACTCGCCCGACATGAAATCACGCCCGGCAGTCAGATAGGAATGACTCACCGGTTGCCAGCAATTCTCAAAACGTTCGAATGCGCCGCCGCAACACTTCGAAAAGCGTGCGTCGCAAATCTTACCGCCGGCAGTGAGAACCAATCCTCGCGTGGATTCAACGGCCTCGTCGACGGCAGCGGAAGTTATGCGCGTAAGGCCCTGATAGCGCTGACAATGGTCGTCGGAGCAAACATCGAAACCGGCGTGGTCGTCGCGGTCAAACCACTGCCGGATTTCATTCTCCGCGCATGCAGGTTCTTCGACCGCTTTGCCCCGGTCAGCCATAGCTCGGGTTGCGCGCAACTGAGCCATGAGCCAGCTGCGCGAAATAACGGCGTGAGCCTTGAGTAATTCAAGCGATGAAGTGGCCGACATCTCCGAAGAAATCACCGAGCGCAGATATTGCTCTATGCCAATGCGATTGATGAGCTTATCCTCATGGAGCAACATCTCGCCCGCAAAGCATTGGGTCTGACGGCGCTGCCAGTGAAAATTCTTGCCAATAACAATTCCGTCGACCGTGGTGGTGCCGTCGGGATTAGCCCGGGCTGTCGGCTCCGAAGTTATGAGCCCGACATAGACCGGCGGCTGCTGAAAAGTCACCTCCCGGATAATCTGCTCAACACGCCCGGCATCGAGCGCATCGAAGTCGCTGCGCCTGACGGCTATCAGAGTGCCACACAAATCTATGCTCGCGGGACTGACGAGCAACTCGCCGTAGCAATCGGGACGGTGTTTGGTGCGCGGAATAACGGTTATGATGCCGTCGGTGCAGACCATATTCACCATCGGATCAATCTCCTCAGCCGAAAAGTCCGCTTCGGGCAACTCGTAGGTATAAGCCATTGACGTAGGATTCATATAGCGGCTCGGCACGGCCTGGAAGTGCATATGGTCGGGGGCACTGGCGCCTGATTTGGCTCCGTTGAAGAAAACGGTGTAGCCCGGCAGTGCACGGCTGAGCCGGCGCATCTGGGCAGCGCGTCCGAGGAGCGACTGCGGCACATGGGCTTTGGCGGCGATTGTCAGATGCCCCGGAAATATCGGAAACGGATTAACCAGAATTTCCATATCTTCCCACTCAATAGCCAACTGTTGGGCCGGGCGATTGGCGGCACAGAGAAAACAGGGGCGCGTGGCAATCGAGGCGGCATCGACCTTGGCGGCAGTGCTGACGGCGCGCGCCGGATTGAATTGCACGGTGTAGTCCCCCACCCGCTTGGTTTCAACACAACCAAGCGCCTCAAAGCGCTCGGCAACCTCAGGCCACACCCTCAGCTGCTCCTCAAAAAATCCTTCAACATCAATCATAAGCACTCCCTATTTAACCCGATTATCCATTCGGCTCCGAAACCAATCAGAATAGCGGCCGCGAAGCTCAGAAGTGTTCCAATCAAAACGTATTCCGTTACTTTCACATCCTTGCTCCGCCGAAGCTCGCCGAAGCGGAAAATGGACTTAGCGGCAAGCAGAAAACCTATGCCGTCAATGTTATTGCTGAAAATGAAGGTCAGAATCAGAATTCGTTCCAAGAATCCAATCCACCGGCCGGCATTGGGCATTCCTTGAAGTGAGGGCTCGTTGGGAATCCATTTTTCGAATTCAAGCAGCAGCTTGATAAACACCGAAACAGGAACCAGAACGGCAATAAAAGCACATGCTTTAACCAGAAATGACTCAGAGAACGGATGAATTTCGACCGGATAAACACCGCGGACAAACAGCAGCCACCAGACCAGCAAAATAACGGCATAGTGCGCCAGCTGGTCGCATAGAAAAGCGGGCAAACCACGCTTGCCGCTATAAACCTTGATGAAGTCTATTGCAAAATGGCTCAGAAAAATGATTAAAGGAACCGGCCATGCGCTCCATTGAGCAATAAAGACATAGGTCAGAATGCCTTGCAAAGCGCTGTGGACGGCAAGAATCTCAATCTTTTTCGGCCATTTGGCAGTAAACTTAAGCTGCGCATTCCTATCAGACTGAAGAATAAAATCGCCAATCAGATGAGCGGCAACAAAGGCGAAAAGAATGGCACTCATTTTTTCTTTTTTAGATGGTCGGCAATCAGAGTTTCAAAGCGGCGCAGGTAGTTGCTGATAAGCTCCTCCTTGGAAATTTTGAGCGATTTGGTCACCATTTGGCGCGAAATATTGAGCTTACCGGCAACTTCCTGGTGGCTACCGCGGGTCAGAAGGCTCTGCAACATGATGTTGCTCTGGCTTTCGGTCCATGAGCTGATAATATCGTCGGCAAACGCAGTTGAAACTTTCAGTTCATCGTTGACCGGCTCCCAAGGAGTTCTGACCTCCAGGCGGGAGCGCGTCATTTCGTCGAGCAAACGGCCCGACAGACGAAACGCCTCGCCATCGCTGGTAGCCAAACTGTTTGACTCAAAGTCAATCGAACCGATTCCAATTGCCAGACGGGCATCTAAAACGGCATTGGTGGTTTCCATTTTTTGGCTGCGCAACCAAGCGCGAATCCCGATTGCAGCTTCGGCAGCCAGTTGGGTTTCAGGTACATAAATCTGGAAACTATCTCCTCTAAAAATTTCCACAACTAACTGTGGAATAATAGGCGACAACACTTCGGGGATTTCCTGAAGCGCCTTAAGCATAACTTCGCGCTCCAGAGTCGTCAGAGCGGTAGAGTCTATGATGTCGCCGGTAATTATTGCACCGATTTTTATCATAATCATTTGAATTAACGGTGCAAAGATACAAAAAACTTTTGAATTTGGCAACCGATTTTGGTTGCATTTTGAAAAAGCAACCGTTTTTGGTTGCCAAACGAAAAAGCAACCGATTTTGGTTGCCAAAATCAGGAATTGGAGCGGCGGGCGGCGAATTCTATGGTGCGGAGCCAGTCCTTGTAGCGGTTGTTGGCGTTGACTTTTTCGGGACTGAGGTTGGAGTCGGAGTTTCCGCCCCAGCGGCGGCAAAAGTAAAGGCTGTCGAATATGCGGGCCAAGCGATAGCTGCGGGTAATTCGCAGAACCATCGCATAATCCTCGCCATAGCTGACGTCGGGAAAGCGCAGCCGGCGCGCAATGGGAGTGAAATAGGCTCTGGGGGCACCGAGTCCATTGATGCGCAGGGCATTGTTGGCACCGTTGTCGTCGGTCCATTCGGCATGGTCAATCAAACCGGGAGCAATGACGTTGAGGTCAAAGTCGGTGAGCGTATAGGCGCCTATAACGCAAGCAGCGCCGGTTTCGCGGAAACGGTCGACAATGCGCTGCAGAGTGTGTGGCGATGAGTAAACGTCGTCGGAATCGAGCTGCACGGCGAAACGGCCGCAACGGCTATCGTCGAGTGCAACATTCCAGCATCCGCCTATGCCGTGGCCGGGTTCAGGAATTATGTGTATAACGCGTGGATTCTCGGCGGCCAGACGCTGTATCAGCTGCGTGGTTCCGTCGGTGCTATGGTTATCAACCACCAGCACATTGAAATCGAAGTCGGCGCTCTGCTCCAGCGCCGAGCGAATGGCGTCGCCAACCGTCTTGACCCTGTTTCGCACCGGAATAACCACCGATGCTTCAACCGGGAAATCGCCCTCGTGGCTAACCTGTTCGCCGGGCTTCACAAAAGCCTCGGCGTCCATTAAAAAGCGGGTAAACACTTCCTCGCGCTCAATCTGCACTTGGCGGTTGCGCGGGTCAACGTAGTTAAACTGCGCTTCGCCTGCCTGCGGCCCGGCCGGAAGCGGCTCAACCCGGCTGACCGTTTCGCCAACAAAGGCTATGCGGCCGTGCATTGCCAGCCAAAGGGCATAGAACGCCGAAAACTCCAGATCTTCGACCGTGGCGGCAAACTCGCGCAGAAAAGCGCTGCTGACCAGCATTACCGGTCCGAAATCGAAATCATCGCGCAGCGAGCCCGACTGCAGTTCAATCAGCGGCTGAACGGCGCCGTTGACCTCATAGTTGCCATAAACGGCCAGGGCGTTGCAATCGCGCGCAACCTGTTCCATGCGGCGGCGGTCAACCGACGCAACATAATCATCAGTAAGTTCAATGAGGGTGTATTCGCCGGTAGCATCAGCGGCGAGATTCTTAATGTCGGTCGACGAAAAATTCTTCATTTCAAAAAGTTTAAGGTCTGGTTCATCAATTTGTTGCGTTGGCGCTTATCGGTAATCGCCTCAAATGGAAAGCCGAAAGTCGAGGCCTTGTGGGTTTCAGACTCATAGGCCACTGCTGCCGGCGACTGATTTTCATCGTAGCGCATAATGGTTGACGCGCCCTGCCGGCAAGGAATGATTGCATCGGGCATCGTCACTGCATAGGGCCACTCGCCCAACTCGTCGGCATAGCTGAAGGTTCCGCCACCGAAAAAGGCGGAATATGGCGAACGCACTTCGCTGACGCGCCCCAGCGCAGCCGCATTGTCGCAACGCAGGTCAACGCCCAACACCGTGCGCAGAAAATCAACCGCTTCGGCGCACCCGACGGCATCAGAGGCCACATACGCACCGCTAACCATCAGCGGAACACCGGTTGCGGCCAAGTCGGCCAGACGCTCACACAGAGCTGCCGGAAAGGCCTGATGCGCAGCCGGACGCTGGCCGGGACCAATCTTGGTGCGACGCTGTAGCCCCAGAATCAAATCAACCAGCTCCGGGCGCCGACTGTCGGCGGCAAACGCCGCCACCGACTGACTGCAAAAGCTATAGCCCGCAGCCATAATTGCCTCGCCGTGGGTCAGCACGTTATCAAACGAATTGCCATAAACCGGTTTCATTTCCATGTTTGCACGCGATGCACCGAATCCGGGATTATCGTCGTGAATCCAATCTTCATAGCGGTTGAAATTATACTGATTGCCGGTAAACGACAAATCCACACCCATCGGTATCCCCTGGGCCGGCAATCCGAATCCGGCCATGGAATCAGCTATAAAGACATCCGGAGCCGAAACGCGCGTAAAACCGTTAACGACCATTACCTCACCCTTTGAATGAGCATGGTTTCCTGCTGCCAGCACCTCCGAGCTGAAACTGCGTCCGCCGCCATTGCGCGCAACCACGCGGTAGCTGCATATCTGTCCGGCAGGAATCTGAACAATCACCGACGTATCGGCAGTTTCGCCAAGCAACCTGAACGGCGCCCGGGCATCGAATCCTTCGCGAACCTCAATCAGATAATCCGCAGGCTTGGCCGTCGGCTCCAGCGGGTCAGGGGTGGGCGCCCAGCTAAGCTTATAGCTGCCGCCGGCAAGCGAGGTCAACGACAAGCGTTGCGGAGCCAGCGGCTGTACGACATAGCGGGCCAATCCCTGCCGCGCCAGATAACGCAAAATGCCTTTATACACCGCACGCGACACATCGAACCTGAACTGCGGGTCCAACCCATAGCGCATATCGGTCAGATTCTGGTGCGACAAGAGTTCCAGCAACATGGTCGGCACCTCGGGGATGCGTGCTTCAATATATTTTGCATCGCGCAGTTTGCGCTGAGTCCAGGCGGAGTCGTAGAGCGCGCGAATGTCGCCGGTAACGCACTCAACGATTGAAGTTGCCAATTTTTCGCCCAGAAGGCGCGAGCGGCCGTCGGCATACTTTCCGCGCTTCTTGGCCGTATAATATATTCCGAGCGTGCCAACAATTGAGTCGCCTCCCAGAGTTCCGGCATCGGAATGGAAAGCCATTGCCAGGTCAATCGGAACGCCCAGTTCCTGCTTCAGATAATTCACCCATTGCGGGCGGCAGAAAATATCGTCGCGATAGTCATTTTCCTCGCTTGCATAAATAGAGTCAGGCATGCCGGCATATTGCAGCCAATAGCGGGCAGCTTCCGCCCAGCGGGGCAGGCCGCTGACTTGCTCCGAGTCGCCGGCTCCACGCGCAACCGAACCCATGCCACCGCCAATGCGCACCGCATCGGCGCCAACAACTCCGTCGGAGGCAGAAACGTTGGTCAGGCTAACCAGCTCCCGGTCGTGGCGCGATGCCTCGAAGGGAAACGTTCCGAGATACACCCACGTTCCGGCAGCCATGGTCTGATCAACAGTGAACTCACGCGGGCCGGTGGCGGTATAAACAGTATATTTCGCATCGCTCACCGCCTTGGGCAGCTTCGGATAGCTCACGTAAACTGCATATTCACCCGACTCGGCAATGGGAGCGCTCCAGCGGGCGGTTGAAGCCTTGGTCGCATCCTTGACGCACTGCACTTCGCGCGCCGAACCCATGCGGAAAGGGTTCTCGCCTCCGTGCAAAACCGCATCGGGCAAACCGAATCCCGGGGCTTCGGCCGAGCGCCATTTGCGCTTGCCGTTATGCTCGGAGTAGCTGCCGGCAGCTGACTCTCCGTCGGGGTCGATAACTACTTCAAAGGCATGGCTGTCGCGCTCGCGCGGAAGCCACACGTAGGCACCGGCATTTTCGAGCATCGGAACCAATAAGGGAACCACATAGGAGCGGGTGTAGATGTCTTCAACGGTGCCAAACAGCCTGCAACGCTGCCATTTCCAGCGGTCTTCGGCCGAGTCATAGAATCGGCCGTGGCTCTGCCAAAGCGCGATGTTTCGCCCGCTCAGGGCCGCTTGAGGTATATCGGCGGGAACTACCGGCGATTTTGCCAGCGCAATAGCAGCCAGGCCCAACGCCAACATTCCCGAAAGAATTCTTGCTTTCACTTTCATAGGGAGCAAAGTTAAGAATTTTATTGCACAATTCCCGCAATTTTTCGTGGAATTTTCGTAACTTTGCGGCTATTATGACAGTCCTCGAAAGTATTAAAAGCAGCTCATCGCCCATATTTTCCTTTGAGATATTGCCGCCGTTGAAAGGCAACGATATTCAGGGGGTATATAACGTCGTTGATAAGCTGCGTGAGTTTGATCCGAAATACATCAACATCACTTCGCACCACAACGAAGGCACGCGCAAGCGGCCCGGCACTGTGGCCATAGCCGCAGCCCTGCAGTTCCGCTATGGCATAGCAGCTGTGCCACACATGATCTGCATGGGGTTCACCCGCGAGGAAACCGAAAGCGCCCTGCTCGACCTCAACTATCTGGGAATCCACAATCTGCTGCTGCTTCGGGGCGACAACAAAGGACTGCCGCAGCCCGACCCGGCGGTTACTAACTGTTATGCACTCGACCTCCAGACCCAGGTCAATGCCTTTAACCGCGGCGAGAGCCTCGACGGCACCATTATTCGCGGCATCGACACCCCCTTTGCCTACGGCATGGCCTGCTACCCCGAAAAGCATGCCGAAGCACCGTCGGCCGCCAACGATTTGGCCGTCGCCAAAGCCAAAGTCGACGCCGGCGCGCAATATCTTGTCACACAGATGTTTTTCGACAACCGGAAATACTATGACTTCGTTGACCGCTGTCGCGCCGCCGGAATCACGGTTCCGATTATTCCGGGCCTGAAACCTATAGTAAAAATCGACCAGCTGCAGGTGCTCCCCAAGGTTTTTGCCTGCCACATTCCCGAGCCGCTGGCAATTGAGCTGGCAAAATGCAAAACCGATGCCGAAGCAGCCGAAGTCGGCGTTGAATGGGGCATTGGCCAGAGCCGCGACCTGATAGCCCACGGCGTTCCCGGACTGCATTTCTACACCCTGCTGGCGTCCGACAGCGTGCGCCGCATAGCCCGCCAAGTATTCTGATGCGCAAACCCCTGAAAGAAGTCCTCAAAGAGCGGGTGCTGGTACTCGACGGTGCCATGGGCACCATGATTCAGCGCCTCGGGCTGAAAGGGTGCAACGACTCGCTGGTGCTGACCAAACCCGAAGCTATTCTCGACATTCACCGCCGATACATCAATGCAGGCGCCGACATAATCGAGACCAACTCGTTCAACGCCAATGCGCTCTCATTAGCTGAATATGGTCTGAGAGATAAGGTTTACGAAATTAACTTAGCCGCCGCCCGGCTGGCCCGACAGGCTGCCGGCGAGGAACACTACGTTGCCGGCTCAATGGGGCCGACCGGAGTTTCGCTCTCCATGGCCGACGGCGCCGCGACCTTCAACGACCTGGCCGAAACCTACGCAATTCAGGCCAAAGGGCTTATCGACGGCGGAGTCGATGCCCTGCTGATTGAAACGGTGTTTGATCCACTCAACGCCAAGGCCGCGATTTTCGGCGCTAAAAACGCCATGCAGGCAGCCGGGCGCACGGTTGAAATAATGATTTCCGCAACGCTCACCGACTCCGGACGGCTGCTTTCGGGCCAGACACCCGAGGCGTTCTTCGCCGCAGTTATGCACGCCAACCCGCTCTCGGTCGGCTTCAACTGCGGCTTCGGGGTTGAGCAGATGCTCCCCTATATTGAGCGGCTCGACCGGATGTCCTGCTTTGTTTCGCTCCATGCCAACGCCGGACTGCCCGACGAGCTTGGGTTCTACCGCCAGCAGCCCGAGCAAATGGCTTTTTCATTGCGGCGGCTGCTCGAGCGCGGAAAGCTAAACATTGTTGGCGGATGCTGCGGAACCACCCCGGAGCATATCCGCACCATAGCCGATGCAGCGCGCGGCGCCATCCCCTACCGGCCTCAGGCTCCCGGTGAGCGGCTGACTTTAGGTGGGCTGGAACTGATTCCCGATGAGGAATTCTACCGCGTGGGCGAGCGTTGCAACGTTGCAGGCAGCCGCAAATTCCTGCGGCTTGTCCAGGAGGGCAACATGGCCGAGATGCTGAATATCGCCGCCGCCCAGGTCGAAGCCGGCGCAAGTATTCTCGACGTGAATATGGACGACGGCATGCTCAACGCGGCCGACGAAATGGAGCGCTTTGTGCGCGCCCTGGTCAGCGACCCGCGAACCGCCCCTGCGGCGCTGATGATTGATTCGTCGGATTTCGCGGTCATAGAGCGAGCCCTCAAGGTTATTCCCGGCCGTCCGATTGTCAATTCCATCAGCCTTAAAGAGGGGGAGGAAACGTTTTTGGACCATGCGCGCCGCCTTCGCCGGCTCGGTGCGGCCGTGGTTGTTATGGCCTTCGACGAACAGGGGCAGGCAACCACTTTTGAACGGCGCATTGAAGTATGCCGCCGCTCCTACGACCTGCTGGTCAATCAGGCCGGCTTCCGCGGTTCCGACATAGTTTTCGACCCGAACGTTCTGGCAATAGCCACCGGCATTGACGACCACGCCACCTATGGCGCAGACTTTCTGCGCGCCGCACAATGGATAGCGGCCAATCTGCCCGGCGCGAGAGTCAGCGGCGGAATCAGCAACCTCTCGTTTGCCTTCAGAGGTAACAACGCGTTGCGCAAACTCATGCACGCGCGCTTTTTGCAGCGCGGACGCCTGGGCGGCCTTTCAATGGCTATCATGAACCCGAGCGACCCGATTGAGCCGCCCGTCAATGCTGATGCCGAGCTGATTGAAGCAATTGATTCGGTTATCGACAACGCCACGGCGCAGGCAACCGAGCGCCTGGTCAGCCTGGCCTCGCAGCTTGCTCCCGCACCGGCATTGACCAAAGCCAAGCCCGCCGGAGAAAAGAATAACGCCAAGCCCACGCTCGAGGAACTGATTCTCAGCGGCTCGACCGACGGGCTCCACGCGCTGCTCGATGCGGAAGTGGCGGGCTGTGGCTCTGCCATGGCGGTTATCAACGGCCCGCTGATGTCGGCAATGAACCGCGTTGGCGAACTGTTCGGTCAGGGAAAAATATTTTTGCCTCAGGTTGTGCGCGCCGCCAATGTTATGCGTAGCGCCGTTGACTATCTGACCCCGCTCTTCGCCAACGAGAGCCAAACCGACAACAGACCCAAAATGGTGCTGGCCACTGTGCGCGGCGACGTTCACGATATTGGCAAGAACATAGTGGCCACCGTTATGCGCTGTGCCGGATTCGAGGTTATAGACCTCGGAGTTATGGTGCCGGCCGATGTGATTGCCGACAAGGCGCTTGAAGTCAACGCCGATGCCATTGGAGTCAGCGGCCTCATCAGCCCGTCGCTCGAAGAAATGTGTCGCATCGCCCGCACTCTGCAGGAGCGCGGTGCCCGGATTCCGCTTTTTGTTGGCGGAGCAACTACCTCGGCGCTCCATACAGCCGTGAAAATCGCGCCGCTCTATTCGGCGCCGGTGGTTCACACGCTCGACGCCGCCTCGCTGCCGCCCAAGGTGCTCCACCTGAGCGAACTCTATCCGGCAATCAAACAGGAGCAGGAACAGCTGCGCCTAAACTACAGTCAGCGCACCCCGCAGCTCAGCATCGAGCAAGCCCGCTTGCGCTCGGAGGCCGTTGACACACCGGCCCCTGCGCCGATGCTCACCGGCCGCTTTGACTTCACCTCTACCCTGGCCGACCTGGAGCCGCTGATCAACTGGCGCGGCTATCTGGGCGAGCTGTCGATTACTCCTGACTTCAACAATCCGCAAGTGCTCGAGGTTATCGACCGAGCCAAAGCCGACCTCCGGAAGCTGCGCTTCACTGCCCGCGCCCGCGCCTTAATTCTACCGGCCCGGCGCACGGCCCCGGAAGAAATAACCGTCGACGGCATCAGGATTGCAACCCCGCGCTCGCTGCGGCCCAACGACCGCTGCCCTGCCCTGGCCGATTATGTGGCTGCGCAGGGCGACCACATAGGCCTTTTTGGCGTGAGCGTGGCCGCCGATGCCGGCAGCATAACCGACTCGATTCTGGCCAACCGTCTGGCCGAAGCGGCAACCGCCTGGCTCCACGCCAAAGTGCGCTCAGAGCTCTGGGGCATCGCCGACAACCAGGGCATCCGCCCGGCCGTGGGCTATCCGTCGCTGCCCGACCATTCGCTGATTTTCACACTCGATAAACTGCTAAACCTCGCCGACTTAGGTATCGAACTGACCGACACCGGAGCGATGAAACCGCTGTCGTCGACCTGCGGCCTGATTATTTCTCACCAACAATCGCGCTACTTTGCCTGAACTTTTATTCGTGGAGTTTTGTTAGAAAGGCATACAAATCACCTTTTTCAACTACTACTTTACGAATGGCAACTAAAACTTTCCTTCCGCTTGTGGCTTCGGCCATAGCCGCATGCAGCTTCAGCGCTGCCGCCCAGACCACTGAATCTCCGGTCATCATTTCTGAGTCTGAGTCAATTTCGGTTACCGAAATACCCGAGTGTGAACCCCACTACTACAATTCCTGGCGCGACGGCTGGTTCGTTCAGGCAGGTGCAGGTGTGAACATCACCGCTTTCGAGGGCTTCCGCCACAATCCCGCAAAGGTAGCCGCAGTCTATAACGCCGGTTTCGGCCGCTGGTTCACCCCCTACCTGGGTTTCCGCTTCAGCGCCTACTACGGCAACATGGTTGAAGACACCGGCGCAGCCAACATGCACTTCCGCTCCGCTTCAATCAACGCCGACCTGATGTGGGACATGTTTAATTCAATCGGCGGAGTTAACCTTTCGCGCCCTGTTAGCGTAGTGCCGTTCGTTGGTGTAGGCGGTACCTATAACTACCACTTCAGCGGCAACACCCGCATGATCAACGTTGATGAAAACGGCCCGCGCCACAACACCTGGATGATTCCCGTCAGCGCCGGTCTGCAAGTTCGCTTCCGCCTTTGCCGCTACGCCGACCTCTTCCTCGAAGGACGCGCAATTTTTGCCGGCGACAACTTCAACAACGTAGCCGAAGGCGCTCCTATCGACATGGCCTTCCAGGGAACCGGCGGCGTTACCTTCAACATCGGCGGCAAGTCGTTCAAGACCTACGACCCCTGCGCAAGCTCAGCCTATATGAACGCCCTTAACAACCAGGTCAACAACCTGCGCGACGAACTGGCAGTTACAACCGCTGCCCTGGCTGCAGCCGAATCGCAGCTCCCCTGCCCCGAAGTTCAGCCCGCACCCGTGGCCGCTCCTGTCGAAGCCGCTCCCGCCCCGATGCTCACAACAGTGCGCTTCTCCATCAACTCCTCGCGCATCTCGCCCATGGAAATGGTCAACGTCTACAATGTTGCCGACTATATGAAACAGAATCCCACGGCTAAAATTACCATTACCGGTTATGCCGACAAAGACACCGGCACCACTACCTACAACCAGCAGCTCTCCGAGCGCCGCGCTCAGGCAGTCTACGATGTTCTGGTCAACAACTACGGCATCTCGGCCGACCGCCTCACCAAGGCCGCCGAAGGCTCAACCCAGCAGCCCTACGAGACTAACAACTGGAACCGCATTGTAATCTTCAGCCAGCAGTAATATTATTAACCCTTTAAATTCAAGTAAACGATATGTCAGAAATCAATGAAACCATAGCCCAACAGGCAGCAAACATTTCGAAAACCGCAGCTCAGGTCAGCACCGACGCTGCAAAAGTAGCCGCTCAGCAGGAAACCAAAGCTGTTGCCGACAACATCAAGGCCAAAGCAGCCGACATCAAGGCTCAGGCATCCGGCAAAGTTTCGGAACTGCTCGACAAAGCCGCCGATCTGGCCGACACCCTGGCCGACAAGGCACGCACCGCATCCGACAAGTTCGGCAAGTAATCAGAACTAATCAATAACTCTCCGGCGGGTCTGCTCATCAGCGAGCAGGCCCGCTTGAATATTTATTCGCCCGTGGCTGTTATGTGGAAACAGCCCTGCTTGCGTTCAAACTTGACCAGGCATTTGCCCTGCTCGCGCAGCTCGAGCAGCACCTCGGCCAGCAGGTTTTTCAGCTCGCCGTCGGAGTGGCGGCGGGTGTTGAGGTTTCCTTCGTGAAAACCAACGTAGCTGATGTCGAAAGTTGTTCCGTAGAGGTGGGCCGAGTTCTCGGTTGAATTGACGTTGCGCCGCTTGAGTCGCCCGACCGACTCCGATGTTCGCAGCAGCGAAGTAACCTTTATGCGATATTTTCCTCCGCCCTGCTGCTCTAATTTGGCGTTGAAGCGCGCGCCAATGGTGTCGAGCAGTTCGGCTGCCTGCGGAACCAGATAGGGATATGAGTGCGAAAGGTTGTCGACAAAGTAGTTATCGTTGCTCTTGACCTCAACAATCGGGCGCTGCATGCGCAGAATATCGCGCGTGGAACGAATGGGCTTGATTCCTATTTTGCGGGCATAGACCAGATGCTCGGGGTTCATGTCGGCAAACTGCGAGCCCAAGTTGCCTACCCTGCTGCTGATGTTCAGTTCCTTAATGGTTGGCTTTGGCAGCGCCGGAACCGTGTCGGCCACCTCCTCAATCGGGTCGGCGTCGGGCTCGTCGGCAAAGATTTGCTTTGCTTTGGGCCGAAAAATCAGCCCCGCAATGAGCAAAACAACGATTATTATTGTTGATATAAGAAAAATTCGCGCTTGTTGGTAATTCATGCTTGCAAATTTAAGAAAAATTGCCGAAATTCGCGTCAAAGTTTCAAAAATACTTTATGGAAGCAAAAACTGAACAGAAAAAAGAACGTATCGTAATCATTGGCGGCGGCTTTGCCGGCCTGAATCTGATCAAGCATCTTGACCGGAAAAAATTCGACATAGTGCTGATTGACCGCCATAATTACCACAGTTTTCCGCCGCTATTCTACCAGATTGCATCGAGCGGTCTGGATCCGGGCAGCATCTGCTTCCCTTTGCGTCGCGAACTTTTCCGCCGCCTCGACGGCAAGGGAGTGTCGCTCTCAATGGGCGATGCAAAGTGTATCGACGTGAACCGCAAAGTTGTTATCACCGACCATGAGGAAGTTCACTACGACAAGGTTGTCATCGCCGTTGGCACCTGCAATAACTTCTTCAACATGCCGGAACTGATTGAAGACGTTTTCACCATTAAAACCGCCCCGCAGGCAATTCGCTGCCGCAACCAGATTCTGTGGAACCTGGAGGAAGCAGCCATTACGCGCGACAGCGAACGGCGCCGCAAGCTGCTGACCTTCGTAGTTGTTGGCGGCGGCCCCACCGGCGTTGAAATCGCCGGCGCGCTGGGCGAAATGAAACGCTATGTGCTTCCGCGCGAGTATCCGTCGATTCCCCAGAAGGACTTCAGAATTCTGCTGGTCGAGGCCGCGCCGAAACTGCTGGCAACAATGAACCCCAAGTCGAGCGACGACGTTGCGCGCTACCTGAACCACCTGATGGTCGACGTTAAATTGGGCGTCGGCATGAATTCATATAAGGACGGCGTTGTGCGCCTGGCCGACGGCCAGAGCATCCATGCCGACACCGTTATCTGGACCGCGGGCGTAACGGGCATTGCCCTGCCGATTTTAGGCGCCGACATCAAGCGCACACGCGGCAACCGCTTCGACGTCGACGGCGAAAACCGCGTCAAGGGGCTCAACGATGTATATGCCATTGGCGACATCTGCCTGATGCCCGACGCTGACCCCGCTTTTCCCGGCGGCCACCCGCAGCTGGCCCAGGTTGCGATTCAGCAGTCGCGCCTGCTGGCCTCGAACCTCAACAAGGGGGAGCACAAAACTTTTGTTTATAACGACAAAGGCACCATGGCCACGGTTGGCCGCAACCGCGCAGTTGCCGATCTGGGCAAGCTCCACCTGTCGGGCTTCCCGGCCTGGTTCATCTGGATGTTCATCCACCTGATTTCCA
>CAZDVP010000008.1:0-31245 GCA_964508865.1 uncultured Bacteroides sp.
CCCAACCCACGCCCGCCCACACCCCCGCCGAGCCAATTAACTCCGATAACTCCGATAACTCCGATAACTCTGATAACTCCAATAGCTCCAATAGCTCCAATAACTCCAATAACTCCGATAACTCCGATAATCCCCGCCAAATGCCCTCCTGGCCCTGGTGGCTGATTGCCTGCATTGTCTGCTTTATTTGTGGCTATGTTGTTGGCGCCTACACCCCGCAGAGCATTTCCGAGCCCATTGAAGCCGCCGAAGCCGCCGAACTGTGCGAACCCTCCGATAGCACCGATAATTCCGATAACTCCAATAACTTAGATACCCTCCCTGCTCCCCGCCAAACCATCACTGACACCATCAGCTCGCTGCGCTTCCTGACCACCATGGCGCGCGCCCACTATGGCAGCATTGACTTCTGGCCCTACATCTACGAAGCCAATGCCGACCGTCTCGGCAATCCCGATCGTTTGTCGGCCGGAACGGTCGTTGTCATTCCGCCTGCCGATAGCCTCAAACTTGACCCTAACAACCCTGAGCATCTGAGAGTTGCGCGCGAAATGGCCTCCCGAATCTATGGCCGATTTAACGCACAATAGCCAAAAATAATAATAATTAACTAAACGATAAGGCTTTCGTATTCGTTAAATAGTTAATTTTGCGCCAATAAATTAAAAAACGATAATCTAACCATAAATCGAATTATGAGTGAACCCGTGAATATCCGCGAGCTTAACGAGATAGTTGCCGCGAAAAGTAATTTCATCGACATGATTGTCAAGGGCATGGACCAGACAATCGTTGGTCAGAAACACCTCGTTGAGTCGCTGCTCATTGCGCTTCTGAGCAATGGCCACGTGCTGCTCGAAG
The DNA here is from genome assembly GCA_964508865.1 of uncultured Bacteroides sp. Classification (GTDB taxonomy): domain Bacteria; phylum Bacteroidota; class Bacteroidia; order Bacteroidales; family Muribaculaceae; genus UBA3263. The sequence goes on from CAZDVP010000008.1 coordinate 862, forward strand.
GCGTGCCCGGTCTGGCAAAAACCCTGGCGATCAAAACCCTCAGCCAGCTCATCGATGCTAAATATAGCCGCATTCAGTTCACCCCCGACCTGCTGCCGGCCGACGTTATCGGCACCATGGTCTACTCCGTGAAAAACGAAACCTTCCAGGTTAAGAAAGGCCCGATTTTCGCCAACTTCGTGCTTGCCGACGAAATCAACCGCGCGCCCGCCAAGGTTCAGAGCGCGCTGCTCGAAGCCATGCAGGAACGCCAGGTAACCATTGGCGACAACACCTTCAAGCTCGACGAGCCTTTCCTGGTAATGGCAACCCAGAACCCCATTGAACAGGAAGGAACCTATCCGCTGCCCGAAGCGCAGGTCGACCGTTTCCTGCTCAAGGTTGTTATCGGCTATCCCACGCGCGACGATGAAAAACTCATTATCCGCCAGAACATCTCGCCGGTCAAGGTCGACATCCGTCCGCTGCTCAAACCCGAAGAAGTGCTCAACGCTCAGAAAACCGTTGCGCAGATCTATATCGACGAAAAAATCGAACGCTACATCGTTGACATCGTCTTTGCAACCCGCTTCCCGGCCGACTATGGTCTCGACGACCTCAAGAGCATAATTTCGTTTGGCGCTTCGCCGCGTGCCTCGATTGCGCTGGCCAAGGCCGCCCGCGCCTATGCCTTCCTGCAACACAGAGGCTTCGTTGTTCCCGACGACGTCCGCGCCGTTTGCCACGACGTTCTCCGCCACCGCATCGGTCTGAGCTATGAGGCTGAAGCCAACAACATCACCACCGACGAAATTATTTCCAACATCCTCGACCGAGTTCAGGTTCCCTAATCAACATTGCCTGCCATGGACGCCAACGAGCTGCTAAAAAAGGTCCGCAAAATTGAAATCAAGACCAAGGGACTTTCCCGCAATATCTTTGCGGGCGAGTATCACTCGGCCTTCAAGGGACGCGGCATGACTTTCAGCGAGGTGCGCGAATATCAGTATGGCGATGACATCCGCGATATCGACTGGAACGTTACCGCCCGCCAAAATCACCCTTACATAAAGGTTTATGAAGAGGAGCGCGAACTGACCATGATGCTTCTGGTCGATGTTTCTGGTTCGCGGCTTTTCGGAGCCGTTGGCGAGCCCAAACGCGAAATGATAGCCGAAATAGCCGCCACTCTCGCCTTTTCGGCCAGCCAGAACAACGACAAGATAGGCGTTATTTTCTTTTCCGACAAGGTCGAAAAGTTCATTCCCCCCAAAAAGGGCATGCGCCATATCCTGTTCATTATCCGCGAGCTGCTCGACTTCAAGCCCGAGAGCAACGGAACTGATCTGGCGGTTGCGTTGCGCTATCTGAGCGACGCAATTAAAAAGCGTTGCACCGCATTCTTGATTTCTGACTTTATTGACGAGAACGATTATTATCAACCCATGTCGATAGCCTCGCGCAAACATGATCTCACCGCCATTCAGGTCTACGACAAGCGCGATGCCGAACTGCCCGACGTAGGATTGGTCCGCATGGCCGATCTTGAACGTGGTGGCGAATGTTGGGTCGACACTTCGTCGAAAAAAGTGCGCAAGGCCTATGGCAAATGGTGGTATGACTGCCGCCAGGCCATGACCGACACGCTCAACCGCTGCCGCGTTGATTCGACCTCGGTGGCCACCGACGAAGACTATGTTAAAGCACTGATGACTCTTTTCCGCCAACGCGGCGTTAAATAACCTATGAAGAAGTTTTTAGCCTTATGTTGCTCCATGGCCGCCGTGGCCGCCGCCTGGGCGGGGCCGGTGCAGGTCACTGCCAAGGTTGACTCGGTCGACGTTTGGCAGGGTGGTCTGCGTCGGGTCGACGTGGAGGTTGTTCAACCCCGCGCCCTGGTTGCCCGCTGGCTTTCCGACCCCGTTGACTCGCTGCATCGGGTGGTTGAGATTCAGCCCGGAGTTGAAATCAACTATTCCGGACCGGTCGACACTACCGACCTGGGCAACGACCGCCTGCAGCTGCGCAGAACCCTGCTGGTTCAGCCGTGGGATTCGGGCGAGGTGGTTATAAATAATATAGCCATAGTTTCGGGCATCGACACTTTCCGCTCCAATCCTATTGTGCTCAAGGTCTACACGGCCGATGTCGATTCAATGACCACCGTTCATGACTTCATGCCCCACGCAACCCAGAAGCGCCACTTCTGGGACTGGGTGCCCGACGTTATCTATAACTACTGGTGGGCGTTTCTGATTGGTCTGCTGGCAATTGCCGGAGGCGTTGTGGCCTACGTTCTTCATCGCAAAGGCGGTCTGCGCCAGGTTCTTGCAACTCCGGCAAAACCCGTTCCGCCCTACGAAAAGGCTATTTCGCAACTCAACATTCTCCGCACACGCAACCTTTGCGAAAAGGGTCAGGAAAAGGAATACTACACGGAACTCACCGAAATTCTGCGTCAGTATCTCGAAGGCCGTTTCGGCATCAATGCAATGGAAATGACCACTCCGCAAATCAAGCGCGCGGTCTATGCAACCGTGCCTGAAAAGTCGGCTTCAGCCATGATGAACGAAATTCTCGAAATGGCCGACTATGTTAAGTTTGCCCGCATGCGCCCGTTGCCTGAAGACAATGCCCGCGCTTTCAGCCAGGCAATGCAGTTCGTTGAAAATACCAAACCCGAGCCCGAACCGGTGGCCGACGGAAAGGAGGCTAAGCGATGAACGTTGAATTCATGCACCCCCATGCACTCTGGTTGCTGCTGGTGCTCGTGCCGATAGTGGCCTGGTATATTGTCAGGCGCCATAAGGAACCCGCGCTGCATGTTTCGTCGACCCGGGCCTTTGCCGGAGTCAGCGGAGGCTGGCGCAGCTGGATGCGCCATGCGCTCTTTGCCATGCGCTGCGCGGCAATTGCCTGCCTGATTGTAGTTATTGCCCGCCCGCAAACCCACGACTCCTGGAACAAAACCAACGTCGAGGGCACCGATATCGTTCTGGTCCTTGACATTTCCGGCTCCATGCAAGCTGCCGACCTCGGCCGCCAGAACCGACTGGAAGTGGCGAAAAAGGTTGCGTCGCAGTTCGTTAATGGCCGTCAGAACGACAATATGGGTCTGGTGCTGTTTGCCGGCGAGAGCTTTTCGGCCGTGCCGCTCACCAGCGACCGGGCAATGCTTGCCAACTACATCGGCGGCGTTAAAACCGGTTTGATTTCAGCCGACGGCACCGCCATTGGCGACGGCATCGCATCGGCCATAAACCGAATCAAGGATGGTCAGGCCGTCAGCAAAAGCATTATCCTGATAACCGACGGCACCAACAATGCCGGCGTTGTGGCCCCCGAAACCGCTGCCGAGATTGCCAAAGACCTCGGTGTGAAAATCTATACTATCGGCGTCGGCGCGGCCCAGGGCAACGAAGCCGTGGCCTATAAGGATGAGAACGGCAACGTTCTGGGCCTGTTCATGACTTCGCCGGTCGATGCGTCGTCGCTGTCGCAGATAGCCTCGAAAACCGGCGGCAAATATTTCTCGGCAACCTCGGCCTCGGCTCTGAGCGAGGTGTTTGAGGAAATCGACTCTCTGGAAAAAACTGAATTCGATGTGCGCAACTTCTCGCACACCGAAGATGACTATATGCTTTGGGCGTGGCTGGCCTTCGGGTTCTTTGCCCTGCAGCTTCTGCTGAAACTGACCGTTACCCGTTCCATACCTTAAAACTGAAGAACGCAATGGTGAATTTTGCTAATCCTAAACTCTTGTGGCTGCTGGTTGCAGTGGTGGTGTTTGCGCTGCTCTACGTGCGCATGCGCTATCTGCGCCGCCGGCGCCTGGCGCGTTTCGGCAATCCGGAGGTTCTGGCCTCGCTGATGCCCGACGTGTCGAAATATCTTCCTGCCGTAAAAATTGTTGTGGCCCTCGTCGCTTTGGCTTCGATGGTGATTATGCTGGCGCGCCCGCGCACCAAAGGCAAAATCACCGAAGAGGAAGTCAGCGGCATTGAGGTGATGATTGCCGTCGACGTTTCGAACTCTATGCTCGCTTCGTCGACCGACGACCCCCGCGGCGTTTCGCGCCTGCAGCGCGCAAAACATGTGCTCAACTCGCTCATTGGCAAGCTCGACAACGACCGCGTAGGCCTCATCGTGTTTGCCGGCGATGCGTTCACTCAGCTGCCGCTCACCCCCGACTTCGTTTCGGCCAAGCTCTATCTCAACGAAATCTCTACGGGCATGGTTGAGAATCAGGGAACCGACATCGGCTCCGCAATTCAGGTTGCCATGAATTCGTTTAGCGGAATGCAGGACGTTGAACGCGCCATAGTGGTCATAACCGATGCCGAGGACCAGATTGGCGACGGCGTTTCGGCCGCCCGCGCTGCCCATGACGAAGGCATCGAAGTCGACGTTATCGGCCTCGGTTCCGGCAAGGGCGCCCAGATTCCGCTCGACCGCTCCTACACCAACTGGCTCAAGGATGAAAACGGCCAGGTCGTAACCACCTATCTCAACGAACAGCTTGCCCAGGAAATCGCGGCTGCCGGCGGTGGCGTTTACATCAACGGCGCATCGGCATCGGCTCTCAACGAACTGGTTCAGCGGCTCGATGAAATCAAGAAAACCAATTTCGAAAAAATCAACTATACCGCCTCCGACGAGCAGTTCCCCATGTTCGCCTGGCTGGCTCTGATACTCATTATTGTGGATTGCATATTCTCGAACCGTAAAATCGGATTCTTGCGCAAATATAACTTCTTTAGCCGCAACGGCGCTGCCGCCGCTCTGCTGCTGCTTGCCGGCGGTGTGGCCTCGGCGCAGTCTCCTATGGCTCCGGCGCTGCAGTTTCCCGACAATTCTCAGCGGCCTGAGCGCAAATTCATTCGCGAGGGCAACGAGCAGTTCAAGCAGGGCCACTATCAGGAGGCCGAAATTCTCTATGCGCGTGCGCTCGGCGTTAACCCTGCGTCGGAAGTCGGGCTTTATAATCAGGCGCTGACCCGCCTGCTCCTTGCCGGCGGCCAGGCTGAAGCCAACGCCGAGTTGAAGCAGAACGCCGTTCAGACCATGCAGCAGCTCCTTAAGGCTCAGAACCCCAAAGTCGCTGAATATGCGGCCTATAATTTGGGCAATGTTGCCTACGATGCTCAGCAATTGCAGCAGGCTCTGCAGAGCTACAAGCAGGCCCTGCGCGTGAATCCCGCCAATCAGCTTGCGCGCGAGAACTATCGCTTCGTTGAAAAGCAGCTGCAAAACCAGGATCAAAACCAGGACCAGAATCAAGACCAGCAGGATCAGCAGCAACAGCAAGACCAACAGCAGCAACAGCAGCAGGATCAACAAGAGCAGCAGAACCAGCAGAACCAGCAGCAACAACAAGACCAGCAGCAACAGCAGCAGGAACAGAATATCAGCCAGAGCAACCGCGACCAGATTCTCAACGCCGTTGAGAAAAAAGATGCGGCCGCACGCGCCCGCGCAAAGGGTGACCCCTCCAAGGGCGGCGGTCGACGTCAGACCGGCCCGAACTGGTAAGACTTTCATCAGATATGACACGCAGAATATTCATCTCCATTATTCTTGCCGCGGCAACCATGGTCGCGGCTATGGCGCAGACCTCGGTCGAGATTTCGCTGCCGCGCAATGTGCGCGTGGGCCAGCGATTCACCGTGTCGCTGACCGTCAATAACCCCGACGGCAACATTCAGACGCCCAAGGCGCTAACCCTCAATGGCTGCTCGTTTGTTGGTGGCCCGGGCACTTCAACCTCCACTTCGGTCAACATTATCAACGGGCGCATGCACCGCACCGAAACCCGCTCATATACCTTCACCTATGTTGCCGACGAGGAGGGAACGGTCAATGTCCCCGCTGTGACCATGACCGTCAACGGCAAGCAATATTCCACTGAGGCGGGCCGCTTCACCGTTGCGGCCGGCCAGCCTGCCCAGCAGCAGGGTGGGGGCGGTCGACAGGGCAATTCGCCCCGCGGCGGCGACTTTGAAATAGGTGCCGACGAGCTGTTTATGCGCGTAGGCGTGTCGGCTGCGAGCGTTTATGAGCAGCAGGCCGTTGAAGTCTACATCAAGTTGTATTCCTCCAACCAGCAGGTCGAGGGGCTGACCACCTCGGCGCTCCCCACCTTCGATGGCTGCCTGATTGAAAGCCTCGGTATGCCGCAAACAATCGACTGGCATTCCGAAACCGTTGGCGGCAAGCAAATGTATAGCGCCGTGGTCTACCGCGCCCTGCTTTACCCGCAGCGCTCCGGAACCATTACCCTCAACGGCGGCGAATACACTGCGCGAGCCTATCGCCAGACATATGTTCAGGACTTTTTCGGCTATCGACCATCAATGGAGAGCAAAGACGTGAAGCTCAAACCTCGCGCCGCCCAGCTCTCGGTCAAGGCTCTGCCCGAGCCGAAACCTGCAGGCTTCAACGGTGCCGTTGGCAAGTTCAAGGCGTCGTCGAAACTGGTTGGTAACTCGTTCCGCACCAACGATGCCGCCTCGATTATCTACACTATCGAAGGCACCGGCAACATCAAGTTCCTCAATGCCCCGACTGTTGATTTCCCCTCTGAATTCGAGGTCTACGAACCTGCCGTCGATAATAACTCGCGAGTTTCGGGTGCGAACATGACCGGCACCGAAACGATTGAATATACCTTCGTTCCGCAGTCGGTGGGCAAATTCACCATTGGAGGTTTCGACTTCGTTTATTTCGACCCCTTGACGGCACAATACGTAACCGTTCCCGTCGAAGGCTATGAAATCGACGTCAAGAAAGGCGCGAACGTAAGCTCGGCAGCCGTTGGCGGCAAGCAGGACATCAAGGCTAAGAACACCGATATCCACCATATCAAACCGGGCGCCGACCGCCCGGGCTCCGATGGCGCATTCCTGGCTCAGTCGGTTCCCTACTGGTTGGTTTATCCGATTCTGCTGATTGCATGCGCGGCGATAATCTTGGTGTTCATGCGCCGGCGCAATGCCGATCCGGCAGGCCGCAAGCTCAATCAGGCCGGCAAGATTGCCCGCAAACGCCTCAACAAGGCCGGCAAGCTGCTCCGCTCAAAGAATATCGACGGCTTCTACACCGAGCTGCTCCGAGCAATGCAGAGCTACCTGTCCGACAAACTTTCGATGCCTGCGTCGCAAATGAGCCGCGACGGCATCAGCGAAGCCCTGGCTGCTCGCGGCGCATCGCCGGAACTGATTGCTCAGCTCCATTCGCTGCTCAACGACTGCGAAATGGCGCGCTATACGCCGCAGTCGACCGGAACCGCCGACAAGTCGTTCGACGACGCACGCCAAATTATAAACTCAATTGAGAATCTGAAATGAAAAAGTTAGGATTGATATTGCTCGCGGCCGTTTGTGCCTGCAGTGTGCGCGCAAACATCATAGCCGATGCCGATTCGGCCTATATGGCCGACGATTTCCTGACCGCGGCCTCGCTCTATGATGCGGCAATTGACTCGCTCGGCCCGTCGGCCGACCGCTATTATAACCTCGGCAACGCATATTATCGCGCCGGACTGCCCGGTATGGCCATTGTCAGCTATGAACGCGCACTGCGCCTTGACCCCACCAATGCCGACATCAAGGAGAATCTGGAGTTTGTCAACTCCAAAACCGTTGACCGCATCGAATCGACCTCCGGACTGATCAGCGGCGCTACCGACCGCCTTGCCGCCAAGTCGCACCCCGATGTGTGGGCCATTATCGGCCTGAGCGCTTTTGTTCTCGCTCTTGGCGGGGTTTGCGTTTACTTTTTCTGCTCGGGAGTTACCCTGCGAAAAGTCGGATTCTTCGGTGCCGGAGCGCTGCTCATAGTTTGCGTTCTGGCCAATGTGCTCGCCGTTCGCGCGGCCCGCGTTGCCTCGGCCTCCGACTCGGCCATAGTCATCTCGCCCTCGGTGATTCTGTCAACAACTCCGCGTACTCCAAAGGATAGAACCGAAGAAGCCTTGCTGCTCCATGAGGGCACCAAGGTTACGCTGCTCGACTCCATAGCCGGCTCCGACAAAACCTGGTATGACGTTCGCGTCGACAACGAGCACCGCGCATGGATTCCTGCCGATGCGATTGAAATCATCTAATCCACAATAGGTTATCGCCAATATGTTGTAAAACATAAAAACTCGCGGCTGATTTATTTTGTCGGATGCAGGATAATGAGTAACTTTACACAAAATAATTACGTAAACCTTACTAAACCATAAGAAATTATTATGAGCAAGACAATCACTTTCAACGAACTGCGTCAACTCAAGGACAGTCTCCCCGACGGCTCAATGCACCGCATTGCCGACAAACTGAATATCACCGTACAGACCGTGCGCAACTATTTCGGCGGCACCAACTATGAATTTGGTAAGAACCTGGGCGTTCACATCGAACCGGGTCCCGACGGCGGCATCGTTGTTCTCGACGATACCACCATCTACGACATGGCTCTCGAAATCCTTGCCGAAGGCGAAAAGTAATTTCCGAACCATTGACTCATTCTCCATCTCTTCTCTTTCAAACATAGAAACCAGTGGAAAATAACCGACTGATAACGTTTGCTATCCACACGCTCGACAAAGCTTCGCAACTCAAAGCCTTGCTCGAGCGCGAGGGCATTGAGGCTACGCTTCAAAACGTGAATCTGGGCAACCCGGTCATGTCGGCCGGCGTGCGTGTCAGAATCGCTGAAAGCGACCTGCCCCTTGCATTGCGCATTATTGAAAATCCCGAAATTTTTGCGGATGAAAGTAATGAGGTTTCCACTGAGCAGGGCGAGGAGCGCGCTATTCTCGTGCCGGTTGATTTCACCGAAAAATCGGTTGCCGCAGCCAGGCTGGCGCTGAAAATCGCCACTTCCGGCGAGGCTCGCCGTGTTGTGCTGCTCCATTCATTTTTGGTGCCGCACACCAACCCTTTGATGACCTTGGGCAATTCGCTGACTTTGGATTCGGCCGTTTCCGAGGCTGAAGACGTTAAAATCAGCGGCGTTATGGCCCGCGGTGCCAGAGCCGAAATGCGTAAGCTCGAGCAGCTCCTGCGCTCCGAAATCAAGGAGGGACGCTTGCCCGCCGTCAGGTTCGCAACCGTTATTTCCGAAGGCTTGCCCGAAGAAGTTATCGGCCAATATATAAAGGACCATTCCGAAGTGCGCCTGCTACTCATGGGCTCGCGCAAGGTTGAGAAGAAAGCGCTCGACCTGGCCGGAAGTGTGGCGGCCGAAGTGCTGGCAAACTGCCGCATACTGGCCCTGACACTACCCGAGGATTCGACTCTCACCGAACTGGGCCAGGTAAAAAACCTTGCGCTTCTATCCCACCTAGAGCAGGAAGATTTCCTTGTGCTCGACGCCGTTAGCCGTTTGCTGCCGGTCGATGCCGCTCCGAAGGTAAAGGTTATTTGCATGCCCAACGACCGCTACTCAAAGTCGACCAACGAGGCTGCACGCCGCGCCCTGCAGGAATATTGCACCGAGCATTTCCCGGCCTATGAATTCACTCTGGTGCAGCACGACAAGTCGGCCCAGTCGCTCGAAATAGTCGACTCCGACATGGTCGTTATCCCCTCGCGCAAAAAAAACATTCTGTCGCGCCTGTTCAATCCCGGTGCGGCCCACCGCCTGCTCTTTTCGGCCGACATTCCGCTGCTCGTTGTGCCGGTTTGACCTCCCGGCGGTGAACAACATCGCCCCGGTGGTTGTTAATCCTATATAGAAAACCAAAACTATTTAGGATATGAAACAGAATACAAAAACAACCGTGTGGACAGTAATCGTAGTTCTCATTCTCGTGGCTCTTCTGCTTATCTGGCAGTGGGAAGCACTTTTCAGCGGCGATACCGACGTGAGCGCGCCTATGAGTTTTATAAATACTGTTGGAAATTTCGTTAACTTTGCGTAAATTTGCGCAACTGATAACGTAATCCCATAACCAAAACAATGGAAACCAACGAACAACTCCTTAAAGAAGTCCGCGCCAAGGCACAGGAATGGCTTGGCGACGGTTATGACGAAGCTACCCGCGCTGAAGTTAAGCGCATGCTCGATGATTCCGATCCCACCCAGCTGATTGAAAGCTTCTATCGCGATCTGGAATTCGGCACCGGCGGTCTGCGCGGCATTATGGGCGCAGGCACCAACCGCATGAACCGCTACACTGTTGGCGCAGCAACCCAGGGCCTGGCAAACTACTTGAACGAAGCGTTCAAGGACCTGCCCGAAATCAGCGTTGCCGTGGGCCACGACGTCCGCAACAATTCGCGCGAGTTTGCCGAAATCGTTGCCGACGTGTTCTCAGCCAACGGCATAACCGTTTACCTTTTCGACAGCTTCCGCCCAACTCCCGAACTCTCGTTTGCTATCCGCGAACTCGGCTGTCAGAGCGGCGTAAACATCACCGCAAGCCATAACCCCAAGGAATATAACGGCTACAAGGCTTATTGGAGCGACGGCGCTCAGATTATCGCCCCCCACGATGTTAACATCGTGAACCGCGTGGCTTCCATTAAACCTGCCGATATCAAGTTCGGTGGCGACAAGAGCCGAATCCACATCATCGGCGAAGAAATCGACCGCAAGTTCCTCGACGCTATCAAGGGCCTGCAGCTCAGCCCCGACATCGTTGCCAAACACGCTGACCTGAAAATCGTTTATACCCCGATTCACGGCACCGGCGTCAAGCTCGTTCCCGAAAGCTTGAAGAACTATGGCTTCCGCAACATCATCCACGTTCCCGAACAGGACGTGCCCTCCGGCGACTTCCCCACAGTCGACAGCCCCAATCCCGAAAATGCTCCCGCAATGGCCATGGCTATCGCCAAAGCAAAGGAAACCCAGGCCGACATCGTTATGGCCTCCGACCCCGATGCTGACCGAATTGGCTGCGTTATGCGCAACAATCAGGGCGAATATGTGCTCATCAACGGCAACCAGATCGTAATGATTCTGCTCAACTACATCATTACCCGAAACCGTGAACTCGGCAAACTCAAAGGCAACGAATATATCGTGAAGACCATTGTGACCACCGAGGTTATCAAGAGCATTGCCAAAACCGCCGGCATCAAGATGTTCGACTGCTACACCGGCTTCAAATGGATTGCCGCCGTTATCCGCGACAACGAAGAATCCATGCGCTATCTGGGCGGCGGCGAAGAAAGCTACGGCTTCCTGGCCGAAACCTTCTGCCGCGACAAAGACTCCGTCAGCGCCATCTGCCTCATGGCGGAAGCCTGCGCCTGGGCCAAGGAAAAAGGCATGGACTTCGGCCAGATGCTTGCCGAAATCTACTTGCAAAACGGTTTCTCGCGCGAAGAGGGCATCTCGGTTGTTCGCCCCGGCAAAACCGGTGCTGAAGAAATCCAGCAGATGATGAAGAACTTCCGCGCCAACCCGCCCAAAACTCTCGGCGGCAGCCCCGTAGTGACCATTAAGGACTATGCCGACCTGAATGTACGCAACGTTGCCGAAGGCACTGTTGAAAAAATGGACATGCCAACTACCTCCAACGTGCTGCAGTTCTTCACCGCCGAAGGCTCCAAGGTTTCAATCCGCCCCTCAGGTACCGAACCCAAAATCAAGTTCTACATTGAGGCTCAGCACCCCATGACCACCGTTGGCGACTACGAAGCAGCCGAAGCCGCAGCCAAGGCCAAAATCGCCGCTATCAAGTCCGACCTCGGCATCTGATTCAGCACTCAAGCATCTCAACTCATATAAAAGAAAAGCAACGCTCGTTCCTGCGGGCGTTGCTTCTTAATTTTCTTCGATTTAAAATTGGGGAGTTATGAGGAGAAGGGGCGGCGGTTGAGCAGCGAGCGGCCCAGGGTGATTTCGTCGGTGTATTCGAGCTCATTGCCAACGCTGACGCCGCGGGCCAGCTGGGTGATTTCGACGGGGAGGGTGCCAAGGCGGCGATAGATGTAGAAGTCGGTGGTTTCGCCCTCCATGGTTGCGGATAGGGCGAGAATTACCTCGCGCACTCCGCCGGCCGCAACGCGCTCAACCAGCGAGTCGATTTCGAGCTGGTCGGGACCAATGCCGTCGATTGGAGAGATAACGCCGCCCAAAACATGGTAGAGTCCGTGGAACTGGCCGGTGTTTTCAATGCTCATAACGTCCTTGACTGTTTCAACCACGCAAATGGTCGATGCGTCGCGCGAGGGATTGGAGCATAGGGGGCAAACATCGGTTTCCGAAATGTTATGGCAAACGGTGCAGTAGCGCACTCCGCGGCGCATTTCGCTGATGGCGTGGGCAAGCGCCTCGGCCTGCTCCGGTTCTCGGCGAAGCAGGTAAAGGGCAAGTCGCAAAGCGGTTTTGCGCCCTAAGCCGGGCAGGCGCGACAGTTCGGTTACGGCGCTTTCGAGTAGCGGCGATGTTAGTTCGCGGCCGTTCACTTCGGGAGCCTGTTGGTCAGGGTGTCGGGGAAGACCAGGCGCGGTTTGAGTGCGGCGCCTTCGTCGGGGGTAACGAGCGCGTAGGCCATGATGATGACCACATCGCCGCGATGCACGCGGCGGGCGGCCGCGCCGTTGAGGCAGATAACGCCGGAACCCGCGGGACCGGGAATGGCGTAGGTGTCGAAGCGTTCGCCGTTGTTGTTATCGACAATGAAAACACGCTCGCCGGCAATGATTCCGGCGGCTTCCATCAGGTCGGAGTCAATGGTTATGCTGCCGATGTAGTCGAGGTTGGCTTCGGTAACGGTTACGCGGTGAATCTTTGATTTAAGAACCTGAATCAGCATTGTGAACGGAATTTGATGTTGTCGATAAGGCGAACGTCGCCGGCATAGACTGTTACGCACCCAACCGGCTGCCGGCTTTGGTTCCATTGCTCAATGGGCAGGCAGGTGGGGCCGTCGACTATCTGGAAGTATTCGGTTTCGAGGCCGTCGACGGCGTTGATGCGGTCAACCACCATGGCAGTGGTTTCTTCAACCGAGTGGGTTGCGGCATAGTCAACCGCCTGAGCCAAAACGCGGTGAATTTCGGGGGCGGCGGCGCGCATCTGCGGGGTCAGGCGAACGTTGCGCGAGCTCATGGCCAGGCCGTCGGCTTCGCGTTTAATGGGAACATCAACGATTTCCAGGCCGTTGAAGCCGCCTTCGAGCTCAACCATTTTGCGGATAACCGCAATTTGCTGGAAGTCTTTTTCGCCGAAGTAGGCGCGGGTGGGGTTGACCATTGCGAATAGGCGGCTAACAACCTGGGCCACGCCGTTGAAGTGGCCCGGGCGCATTTTACCTTCCATAACCGAAGCTACGGGGCCGAGATCGAACACTCGCGTGTCCGGTTCGGGATACATTTCTTCGACCGTCGGAACGAAGGCAACGTCGACTCCGGCTGCCTGAAGTTTGAGCAGGTCGGCCTCTTCGGTGCGCGGATAGGTTCGCAGGTCGTCGGGATTATTGAATTGAGTCGGGTTGACGAAAACGGAAACGGCAACAAGGTCGTTGGCGGCGCGGGCCTGCTCAACCAGCGACAGGTGGCCGTCGTGGAGCGCGCCCATGGTGGGCACGAAGCCTATCGAGCGGCCGGCGGCGCGCTCGGCGGCGCTCCATTGCCTGAGTTCTTCAGCTTTGCGAATAACTTTCATGATTCGATGATTATTGTGGGTGCAAAGTTACTGATTTTTTCAAAGTAGACCAAACTTTACTTGTCGATGTCGCCCAGCAAGGTTTCAACAGCAACTCGCAGCTGGTCGTCGATGCCGGCTGCAAGGCGCTCGGGGGTATTGGCAACCTTCACGTCGGGTTCGAGCTGTTTGTTTTCCAGGTAGGTGCCGTCGGGCAGCTCGTAGCCGATAACCGGAATGCCGAAATACATGGTGTCGTCGATCAAGTCTACCCAGTTAACCGAGGTCATGGTGCCGGGCACCGGCATGCCAACCGTTTTGCCCAGGCCGCGGTTTGTGTAGACCCAGGGGGTGCCGTGGGCGTTGGAGTAGTTGGCTTCGCCGATAATCATGATCGACGGTTTGTTCCAGCGGCGCGAGGGCATAGTGGCTGTTTTTTCGCCGCGCACCTTTTGGGTGAGATACTGATGGCCGGAAAAGAGCACTTCAATGTCTTCGTGCATGCGGCCGCCGCCGTTCCAGCGGGTGTCGATAACGATGCCTTCGCGGTCGTTGTATTTCCCGAGCACATCGGCATACATGGTGCGGAACGACGGGTCGCTCATCGACTGGATGTGAACGTAGCCCAGGCGGCCGTTCGAAAGCGAATCGACTGCGGCGGCGTTGCGTTTTACCCAGCGCTGATAAAGGAGCGAGCCGAGGGCCGTCGAGGTTATGGGTTTAACAATCTGCTCTTTGTCGCCATTAACGCGCACCAGGGTGGGCTTGCCGGCAAGGCCGTTGAGCAGGGTGGTGAAGTCGGTGTCGGCGGTGATTTCGGTTGAGTTGATGTCGGTTATGATGTCGCCGGGTGCAACAATTCCGTCGGCGCGGTCAAACGGACCGTCGGCAATCACTTCGGCAACTTTCCAGCCCGGGCCGGAGTAGGTCATGTCGTAAATCAGGCCGAGGTTGGCTGTCGTTTCGTCGGCGCCGTGGTGGGGGCGATAGCCGCTGCCGGTGTGGCTGACGTTGAGCTCGCCGAGAATTTCGGAGAGCATTTCGGAGAACGATGCATTGTTGTTGATGTGGGGCAGGAACTTGCGGTAGTGGTCAATGAGCTTGTCCCACTTAACGCCGTGCATCGACTCGGTGTAGAAGCGTTCGCCCTCTTCGGTCTGAACGTAGTTGAGCATATATTCGCGCTCGGCGGCACGGTCGATTTTCTGGCGGCCGGAAAATGAAATCGATTTGATTTTTTCGCCGGCAAAAGGCATTTTCTTCAGGCCCGAGGGGGAGAAGATAAACAGGTCTTTGCCAACCACTTGCAGCTCGGCCGAGGGGCTGTTGAGCTTCGAAACCAGAGTGATGTCGCCGGTGCGGAGGTTGCGCTTCCACAGGTCATAGCCTTTTTCGAATTTCGACAGGTAGTAGAGATTCTTGCCGTCGGCATCGACTGCGGCATCGGCCAGCGAGGAGGAGTAGGGGGTCAGGCGTTTGATGCGGTCCTGCAGGCCGGCGCGTTCAACTATTGTGAGCGAGTCTTTTTTCTGGTCCTTTTTGAACAGGGCCAGTTCCTCTTCCGAAAGGTTGGCGCGGTCGCGCGCGGCGCGGTTGAGGTAGGCGGTCATAACGTCATATTGCGTGCCCCACGAGGCCTGGTTGCGCATGCCGTAGCGTTCGGAACACCAGATAACGGCCTGGCCGTCGGGGGTGAACCGGGGCTGCTCTTCAAAGTAGCCGGTTTCGGTAATGTAGGTGATTTCGGGTTTGTTGCCGTCGGCGTTGACCAGGGCGATGTCGTAGTAGGGAGAATGGTGGTGAGGAATGCAGGTAAAAACAATCCAGTTGCCGTCGGGGCTCCAGGAGAACTGCATGTCGCCGTCGCGTTCGGGGTTGAGCGAACCCGGAGCAAGCACCGTGACTTTCTTTGTGGTCAGGTCCATAACGGCCAGCTCGTTGCGGTTTTGAACAAAGGCGATTTTCGAGCCGTCGGGGTTGGTTTTGGCCGATGCGCGCTCAACGCCTTTCTTGGCCGGAAGCACGCGCTCGGTTTTCAGGGCGGTGGCGTGGGCCATGTCGGGATCGTCCTTGCGGGTCATTTCAACCTTGTAGAGGTCGTTGCGGCCGTCGCGGTCCGAAACGAAGTAGAGGGTGCGTCCGCCGTCGGCCCAGCTGGGTGAACTTTCGGCCTGCGGGGTTTCGGTTATCTGCTTGGTGGTGTTATATTCAACGGAGGTTACGAAAATGTCGCCGCGGTGGCTGAAGGCAACGAGTTTGCCGTCGGGCGAGGCAACGGCGTCTTTTGCTCCCGACGAGAAGCTGACGAAGTCAGGCGCCTGATAGTCTGTGTCGATAATGTCGATATTGACCTTGGCGGGAGCCGTAGCGCCGGCTGCGAGGGTGTAGATTTCGCCGTCGAAGCCAAAGGCGAGGTCGCCGTTGGTCGCGCGCGAGAGGAAGCGCACCGGGTGTTCCTTGAATGAGGTAATGGCTTGAGGCGCGGCCGAAGTATCGGTCAGGTCAACTGCATAAACGTTGGCCGATCCGCCGTTGCGTTCGCTCAGAAAATAGAGCTTCGAATCGGAAACCACGGGCCAGAGGTCTTCGCCGGCATGGTCGATGAGCTGGGTGTGTTTGCCCGATTTGAGGTCGTATTTCCAAATGTCGCGGGTGGTCGACGAGGTGTGGTGCTTGCGCCATGTGCTTTCAGGGCCTTTGATGTCCTGATAAACGAAGAATGTGCCGTCGGGGCTGAAGCTGACGTTGAGTGCCGGGGTGGGGAGCACCTGGCTGATAGCGCCGCCGCCAACCGGCACGCTATAAAGCTCCGTAAGGCGCGACGAAGGGAACGAAGCCGATGCGGCGGGGTCCTGAATGGCGGCCGAGAAGTAGATGAACTTGCCGTCGGGGCTGAAGGCTTCGGGGCGCTCCGAGGTGGAATAGGAGGTCAGGCGGCGCAGGTTGTAGCCGTCGGCATTCACCGCGAAAACGTCGGCCGAGCCGTGGTGGGTGCTCGAAAAGGCAAGCATCTTGGAGTCGGGGCTCCATATGGGCGATGATTCAATGTCGGAGGGGGTTGCGGTCAGGCGCCGGGCCGTTCCGCCTTTTGAATCAACCAGATAAACGTCGCCTTTATAGGTGAAGGCAATAGTTTTTCCGTCGGGCGAAATCTTAACGTCGCGGAGCCAGAGCGGAGTGGCTGCCGAAGCGCTGCCGGCCATGGCGAGCGCCAGAATCATTGAAGCGAGTTTCATTCTGTTTGAATTGGCGAATGGAGTGGAATGGTATATATAATTGAAAGTGATAGTCCGAGTTCGGAGTTGCGTTTGCCCATGCCGGGAATAACCCATGGTTGGCCGAAGGTGTCGGCCGAGTGGTGGACTACGCGCTGATATTTGATGCTCCAGCCCAAGGCAACGGGGCCGAAGAGTTTAACGTGGATGCCGGCACCAAGCTGAATGAAGCCGATCCATGAGGTCTGCCACGGAAATTCGGGCGATTCCGTCATGCCCCAGTAGGAGTTGGAAATCTCGACTCCGGTCAGTGTGTAGCGTACCGGAGTCAGACCGTAGCGGAACGTGGCATAGACCTGATAGTCAGGGTTGGAATTATAGAAGAAGTTATAGTCAATGCCCACTTTGAAGTATGGGCATATCGGCGAGCGATAGGTATAGTTCATTCCTTCGGGGCGATCGAAAGCGTTGCTCAGGCCGAACTCAAAGGCCGGAAAGTAGCGGTTGTGGAGGCTCAGGCGGGCCCAGATGCCTGCAAGGCCGTAGCCGGCCCCGAACGCGCGGTTAACGGCCGGATAGAAGTCAACGCCGATATTCACCGCATCGAGCAGCGGATAGATGTTGCCGATAACCTTTGGCTGAGCCAGGGCCATCGAGTCGACCCATTCGTTGCCCGAAATCGTGTCCAGATAGAGCGAGTTGCCGTTGTCGTCGGTGATTTCCACTACCGATTCGGGGCGCGCCGGCTTCTGAGGCTTTTCTTCCTTGGCCTTCTTTTCCTTAACCGGAGCAGTGGGGCGCGACGAACCGGCCACCACCGGAGTGGAGGTCCTGTTCTGAGCGCCCAGCAGCAGGCTCATCGTCAGGCAGAAAATCAACAGCAGCTGCTTCATTCGGTTTTCAGGAAAATCATCAGGCGTTCGCGCTCAATGTTGGTTATGAGCGAGTCGGTTATGAGAATGGAGTCAATCAGAGTGCGCTGATAGTCAATCGATGTCAGCTCGTAGCGCCACATGGCCCCGCAATCCTCGCCGTCGAAATAGGGCCAGGAGTTATAGCAAATTGTCAGGGTGTCGCTTATGGTGCCGGTGGTGAACACGAAACTCGTCGAGGGATTTTCGCCGCGCAGCGGCAGGTAAACCTGGTGGTTATTGCGCGCCGAGTCGAGCACCAACGAATCGCCGGGTGCGCCCAGGCCGTAGATTGCCAGACCGCTCACCGAAATGGATTGCTCCCCTTCGAGGCGGTAGAAACCGGCCATCGGAATGGAGTTGCGGTTGTTCATGCACCCCTCGTTGGAGCAGGCCGCCAGAGCTATGGCTGCCGCAGTTGCGAGGGCCGACAGGGGCAGCGCAAGGTTCATAGGGTTTCGGAAATTTCGTAGTCGTTGCGCCGGGGGTTGCTGCGGGCAATCAGCTCGCCGACAAAACCG
The DNA here is from genome assembly GCA_964508865.1 of uncultured Bacteroides sp. Lineage (GTDB taxonomy): Bacteria > Bacteroidota > Bacteroidia > Bacteroidales > Muribaculaceae > UBA3263. Next base: position 19,075 of record CAZDVP010000008.1, read on the forward strand.
GCCAGGAAAAACTGGCTGCCGAGCAGCATCAGTGTCAGCGCCAGGAAAAAGTAGGGCGAATCAGTTACCAGCGAGTAGGGGGCGCCGGTGTGGAGTTTCCAGAGCTTCATAATGCCGACGGCGGCCGCCGAGAAGAAGCCGAGAATAAACATTATAGAGCCCCACAGGCCGAAAAAGTGCATCGGCTTGACTCCGAACTTTGAGGTAAACCAAAGGGTCATCAGGTCCAGATAGCCGTTGACAAAGCGGTTCAGCCCGAACTTTGTGGTGCCATATTTGCGGGCCTGGTGGTGAACAACCTTTTCGCCGATTTTCGTGAAGCCGGCGTTCTTGGCCAGATAGGGAATATAGCGGTGCATTTCGCCGTAGACCTCAATGTGCTTAACAACGTCGCAGTTATATGCCTTCAGTCCGCAGTTGAAATCGTGGAGATTCTTAACTCCCGAAACGGCGCGGGCCGTGGCGTTGAAGAGCTTGGTCGGAATGGTCTTGCTCAGCGGGTCGTAGCGCTTCTGTTTCCAGCCCGACACCAGATCATAGCCATCCTTGGTAATCATGCGGTAGAGTTCGGGAATTTCGTCGGGCGAATCCTGCAGGTCGGCGTCCATGGTAATCACAACGCGGCCACGGGCAACCTTGAAGCCTTCGTAGAGCGCGGGACTCTTGCCGTAGTTGCGGCGGAAGGAGATGCCGTGAATCGCGGGGTTCTCCTTGGCCAGACTGCTGATAACCTTCCAGGAGGAATCGGTTGAGCCGTCGTTAACGAATATGATTTCATATGAAAAGCCGTTGGCCTCCATGACGCGGCGAATCCACGCGGCGAGTTCCGGCAGCGACTCCTCTTCGTTGAAGAGGGGCACAACGACGCTGATGTCTATCGGGTTGGTGTTCATTTTCGTAATATTTCCGCAAAGTTACGAAAAAACTTCGAACTTTTTTGCTGTGGAGGGCGTTTTAAAAGCAAATAAAGCTCATAATTCAAATTTCAAGTATATCAAAGGCCGCCCGCAACGCCATCCGGACGGCCAATTTCTTATCCTTACCCGCGCTTAGAGGCGGTAGAGCAGCGAGGCTTCGGCGAATGCGCGAGGCCATAGGAAGGTTCCGGCCAGCGAGCCGTTGGCGTTGAGCAGGCTGGTGACCGAGCCGGCTGCCACGTTGATCTGCGCATCGACCGTCGCGCCGGCTGCCGGCGAGTTTTTCAGCGCGCCGCAGAGCAGAATGCCGCCTTCAACTGCCGCTGAGGGCGATTTCAGGCCGTTGTTGGTCGCAAAGGCGTAAACAACCCCGCCGGTCATCTTCATGGTCGCGTCGGCGCTCATGGCGGTTGAGCCGTTGCCAATGGCGCTGACGCTCAGTCCGCCCCCCGAAATGGTCAGCGAGCCGTGGGCGTTGAGGGCTTTGGGCACCGATGAGTCCAGGTCGCCCTCTTCGGCGTTGCCGCTCAGGGCAATTGAGATCAGCGAGCCTGAAATGTTGATGTTGCCGTCGGCGGTGATGCCTTTGCTGCCGTTGGAGGTGGCGGTCAGCGCGAGCTTGCCGCCGCTGATGTTGACCTCCGAATCTGATTTCACGCAGCCGGCCGAGCTGAGTAGACCGTCGGAGTCGATTGCCGGCGCGCCTGAGGCGGCCAGGTAGAGCTGACCGGCGCGGATGTTGATGCGCGCGTCGCTCTTCATTGCTTTGCCTGCGGGAGCCGAGGTGTTGGCGTAGATATAGCCGCCGGTCACTTCAATGCCGCGATAGTCATTGGTGGCGCCGGAGCCTTTTATGTGAATGGCATTTTTGGCGGCGTTGGTAACGGCGAGCGTCACTCCGGGGTTAACGAACAGGTAGCCGTCGCTAACCAGGCCGTGGCGGTAGTTGCCTTGAATTTCCAAAATGCCGTCGCCGCAGAGAATAACGTGGTCTTCGGCAAAGAGGCAACCCTTGCGCTGCTCGCTGCTGACCAGATAGTCTGCGCCGTCGGCCAGGCGGTTATGGCCGCGAATAACCAAAAACATGCGCTTTTTAATCTGGTCGTTGATGGCCGGGCGGTCGGTGGCGGTCAGGGTCAGATTGTTGAGTTCGAGCAGGTGCTTGTAGTTGCCGGTCAGTCGCAGCGAGCCCCGGTCGGAGCTGCCCGAAGCTATGATGCGCACCTGGCGCGCCTGGCCCAGGGCCAGATCAACGTTGGCGCCGCTGATTGTGGCGGTGGCGCCCGCCTCAGTGGCGCCGCTAACCGTTGCCATAGCGCCGGAGTAAACAACGCGGATAACGTTGCTCCATTCGTTTTCGGTGGGGTTCAGGTCGGGGTTACCCTGAGGGTAGGCTTCGCGGTCGGAGGCCTTCTGGCCAGCATAGGGGGCGATAGAGTAGGTGAATTCGGGTGTTTCGGCGGGGTTATAGTCGGGGGTTTCGCCCTCGCCTTCAACAATAACCACCGGGCTCATGTCGGGATTCAGCTCCGGATTGCTGCACGCGCAAAGCACAGCCAGCGAAATAGCTCCTGCAAGAACTTTATGTTTCATTTTGAGTTTTGTCAGTATTTGATTGTGAAAGAGTCGGAATCGAGTCCGGCCGGCATATATTCGCGGAGTTTGGTGAGGCCTTCGGGGTCGGTGGTGACGTAGATGGTTTCAGAGGCTTGGGCTGTTGCCATGCGGGTGCCGATGTAGTCCCATGCAAACGACAGGCCGTCGTAGTCGCCATAGTCATCTGAGCCGCTTCTGTTGGCAACTACCATATAGGCCTGGTTCTCGATTGCGCGAGCCTGCGAAAGCGATTCCAGAGCAACTGCCCGCGATTGCGGCCAGTTGGCCGGAAGTAGAAAAATGTCGTAGGCATAGCGGCCGTGGTTCATTGTGTTTCTGCACCAGATCGGGAACCGCAGGTCATAGCAGATGCCTAATGCTATGTTCCAGCCGCGGAAGCGCACAACGGGGTAGGGAGTGCGCCCGCCGGTAAGGATTTTGGCCTCGGGCGACACGTGGAACAGGTGCCGCTTGTTAACGTAGGCCGTTTCGCCGTTGGGCTCGATGAAGAAGCCCCGGTTATAGAACTCCGTGGCCTCGGCGTTGCGCCCTAAAAAGCTTCCCGCAATGGCCAGGCGGTTGGCCGCGGCCAGCTGGCGTAGGCGTGTCATGGTGGGGCCATTGTCGGTTTCGGCCAGGCGGTTGTAGACTTCGGGCTCGGCCACGAAGCCGGTTGAAAACAGCTCGGGGAGCACAACCACGTCCACTCCCGGACGCAGCTCGGCAATGGCCTTTTCAACCGCCCGCAGGTTGGCGTCGCGGTCGGCCTGGACAATGTTGAGCGGAACAACGGCTATTGTCAGTGGCGATAGAATCATTCGATTGTGAATTTGTCGGGATATTTCCCCTCAAACGGGGCATAGTAGTTCTTAACGGCGCGCATATCGGCCTCAATGTCGCCCGTCGGGCTGAACACCTTTTCGAGCATTATGGTTTTGGTCTTGAAGTCGATTGCGGCCAGGCATATGGGCACACCCGTTGCGTAGGCCACGCGCAAAAAGCCGGTGTGCCACTGCGGCTGGCGCGAGCGCGTGCCCTCGGGCGTAATGGCAATGTTCAACCGCTCGGCAGCGTTGAACTTGTCAATCAGCTGCTGAGTCAGCGACCGACCCGGTTCGTGGCCAACGGCCACTCCGCCTATGGAGCGGAAAAAATAGCCCAACGGCCACTTGAACCAGGCCTTTTTCATCAGGAATCCGGCGCTGCGGCCAACCGACGTTATTGCCAGCTCGCCCAGAACGAAATCCCAGTTCGACGTGTGGGGCGCAACGCAGATTATCGACTTCGGAAAGTCGGGCACACTCAGGCGCACCGACCAATGTGCAAGCTTCAAGAGCTTGCGGCTGAGCCATTGTCGCATTTCCGTGGGGCCGGTTTTACTGATTCTTGGCCAGGCCGGCAATCTGGTTCATGCGGTGAACCGCATCCGATAGCGACGCATTAAACTGCTTGTGCAGCGTGCGGAACGCGGCGCGAACATATTTGCTCTTTGCCTGGCGGTATTCATGCTCCGTGGCGAAGTCGCGCGGGCTCTTGTCGAAGCTGAAGTTGGTCTTGGCGATGGTGCTTTCCTGCAGAACGGCCAGGTCAACAATCAGTCGGTTAACTTCGTCGAGTTTATCGGCGGGGCAGATTTCGGAAATGATCAGACATTCGCCTACCAGGTCGCCGCAGATATAGCGGATTTGCTTTTTCAGGGTTCTTTTGCTTTGCATATGAAATTGTTTTTTAGGTTAAGTATATAAAACAATAACGTTTCACGGACTCAAATTTACGAAAAAATTTCGAAATTAGCAAAAAATAACCTCTCGGCGACCAATAACCCGTTGGTCGTCATTTCGGCGAAATGTCCAGATGATAGCGCAGGCGCAGAAGAACGTAGCGCGGCAAAGTGTTGCTCCACGACTCGGTGCGTCCCAGTGCGTTGGAGTGTGCTGAGATAACCTTGATCTGGCCTAATATGTCGTAGGCATCGAGAATAAACGAAAGCCGCTTCTTTTTCCAGGTCCACGAGGCCGTGGCGTTCCAGAGTATCTCATTGGAGTTGAGCGTCGGGTCGTCATATCCCTTGCGTGTAACGAGGTTTGCGTCGGTTGACAGCCATATGTCGCATGGGAGCCCGAAGCTCACCCCGAGCTTGTATTTCATAACGGTCAAGTCCATTGGTTGGTAGCCTTCGGCGCTGCTGGTATCATGGCTGAAGTCTGCATCCCAGCCGGCGTTGACCGAATGCCCGCGCTGGCCGAATGAAAACGAAAGGCCGGCCGACGGATTGATGTAGGTGCTATATCTAAAGCGTCGGGCGGGAACGGTGCGGCCATCGTCTGCGCCAACGCCCACCATCATGGGATAATCCGTATTTGTCCAGCCAAACCCCGCATTGTAGTTCAGACTGCACCGGCCCCGGCGGAAAATTTGGCCGTTGCCTGAATAACTGACTCCATAGTTGCGAGAGCCGTTGATGTTATACACCGACCTGACCGTCACGCCGGTTTTCGGATCATAGATAAAGCCTGAAGTAATGGAGTTTTCAGAGAAATTATAGTGAAACGAAAGCTTATGGTTTTGGTATATCGGGAGATGTTGGTTAAAGTTTAGTTCGGCCGAGGCGGCATGATTGTAGCCGTTGCGCAGGTTCGGATTGCCGCGGAAAATATTAAGCGGGTTGCTTGTGTTTGAAACGTTGATCAGATCGCCCATTGAAACGAGTGATGGCGTTGATTTCCAGTTGAGCACAACGCTCAAGTATAGACTCGTTTTGTCGCGTTCAAATTTGGTAGAATATCTGACGTTCGATTCGATTTTGGGCATAATGCTGCGGCGAACCACCGTTGTGTCGTAGTTCGGACGTGTGTAGTCATACCGGCGGTCGAGAAACTCCAGTCCGGGAGTGGCGCTGAAATAGATGCCTTCGCTGTAGGCGCCACGGTCGCGATTCCATCCCAGACTCATCCAGCCGGTAAGGCGGTGCGAATCGGTCTGATAGCGCGTTGAGCGGCTGTTATCAGGGTCGATAACTGCCGATAGGTCCATGTCAGGCGCAAGCTCGGCAAAGCGCAGGCCGACCAGCGAGGCCTGGTCGAGATTGCTCAGCAGATAGCGGTCGGAGGTGTTCCGGTCGCTGTTGTGGGAGTAGGCGTAGGTCAGCGAAAAGTTATGTTGTTCCCTGATGTTTATCCGATATGATGCCGAGCCGTTGCCGTAGGCATGCCACGAAGGGCGCACGCGGGTCAGGGCATACATATCATAGCCCGGCTCGGAATTCCGGCCGTAGTTAATGGTGTTGCGTCTAAATGTCTCCGAGTGGCTGTTTCGATAGCTGCCGTTGGCGTTGAAGGTCAGATTCTGATTTACCCCTTTGCTGATTTCGGGCAGGCGCACGAGCAATTTTGCTCCCAGACTGCCGAAGAGTCGGTTGTTGTCCGACTCGCTGCGAACCAGATTGCGGTTGATGGTGTGGAGCAGCAGGCGGTCGGCATCGCCCGAATAGATTGCCTCGATATCTTCGGCCGTTACCTTATCCATGTCATCATCGAAGGTTGCCGACGTTGTGGAGCTGTCAGTGCGCTTGCGTGTATATTCAAACTTCGGTGTCAGAGTCAGTGAGGTTTTCGAGAATACCCAGTTAAAATAGTGGCTGGTTTTGACTTCCAGATTTCGGTTGAGGCTGTTTGAGTAAGAATTCTGATAAGTATTGCCGCCTGAAAGGTAGTTGACGCTTTCGCGCCCTCCAATGCTGTTGACTTTATCGGTATTCACCGCCGCCTCGCCGCGGAAAGTCTCTTTCTTCGTTTCGTATTGATACGACAAACCGCCCGAAATATAGCGGCTGTCGCTGCGGTCGGCTTTCCCGGGGTGCCATTGGTCATACCTGGTCGGATTATCGCCGCTTGCAAGATTATTGATGTTTGTGAATGCGGCAAATGCAGTGGTTTTCGTGAATCCGAGCGCAAATAGTCGGGCAAGATAGCGGTTGGAAGTTCCATAGCCGGCATCAAGATTTATCCATTTGCCGATGGAGTATTCCTGTTTGAGCACAACATCCATAACCATCGGCTTCTTGCCCGTGGCGGAATAGCCGAGAAGTTTATCTTCTTTGGAGGTAAAGTCATATACCTTGATTTTCTTAACTGCATATGCCCCTATATTCTGCAGCAGCATTCGCGGATTGCCGTTGAAAAGCTGGCGGCCGTCAAGCATCAGGCTTTCGACTTTGCGGCCGTTGCAAAAAATCTCCCCGCTACGGTTAATCGTAACGCCATCAAGCTTGCGGATAAGGTCGTCGAGCATCGAACCATCGGGTAGCAAAAAGGCATCGGCGTTATAAACCAGCGTGTCGCCGTCGTAATATAGTTTTATTCGCGATGCCGTAACCGTAACCTCATCAAGCCTCTTCGGCTCTTTAAGCAAACCTATTTCACCCAAGTCGATTTGCTTGAATGATAAAGCTTTATTAACCGATATCGGAATAGTTCGCGGATAATAACCGCTTGCGTCTATATATAGGTGGTATTCGCAACTGTCAACTGCCGGAAATTTGATGGAAAATACTTTCCTTGAACTCATTCCGGTACTATTTGTAAATGCCCATCCCTTTGCGACAATAGCTGAATCCCCGGGCACAAATCCTAAGACCTCCGGATCGCGAACATTGAATCCGGTTATTGAATCCACGATAGAAAACTCATATGTTACCTTCCCTCGTTCCGGCCCCACATTTATCGTCTGAATTTTCTGCGCGCTCAAATTCGCACCCATTACCGCCAATAAGCATAATGTTAGTATTACCGCAAAATTTTTACCCATAATTTTACATAGCTGAAGATTATTTTGCGCAAAGTTACAAATTTTTCGTAAATTTGCGAGCGTAATATTAAAGGAAATGAGAGAAATTCGTTACATATTGGCTGCGGTTGCGCTGGTTATGGCGTCGACAGCTTTGGCCGAGGTCGATTTGCCCGCTAAGGTTAGCGGTAGCAAAGTTGTTTATTATTACGAGGTTCCGCCCAAGGAAACCATCTATTCGATAACGCGCAAGTTCGGCGTGTCGCGCGAGGAGCTTATGCGCCTGAATCCGCAGCTGATCGACGGCTTGCGCGCCGGCTCGACTATCGTAATCAAGGAGGTTGATGCCGAACCTGCGCCGGAGCCGGTTTTGCCGCCGGTAGAGATTGAGGAGATTCCGACCGATACTGTTGGGCCCGCGCCTGAACAGGAAATAGCCCCCGCGCCGGTTGAGGTTGTGGAGGCCGACGACCAGACCGTCAACGTTGCCATTATGCTGCCATTTATGCTGGAAAGCGAGGCGGTTACCCGCAACGCCCAGAACCAGACCAACTTTTATCGCGGCGCTATGCTGGCGCTCGATGCCCTGAACAAGGGCGACGCCAAACCCGAAGGCAAGGTCAACGTTTATGCGTTCGACACCGAAGGCTCGGCCGAGGTGGTTGCCTCGCTGATGGCCAAGGAGGATATGAGAAACTTTGATTTCATTGTGGCTCCGGGCGATTCAATGGCCATTGAAACCATCGCGGCGGTTGCCGACACCACCGGCGCAACGGTGCTGAACCTGTTTGCGGTGAAGAACGACGCCCACTTGCGCCACGGCTCTGTGCTGCAGATGAACATTCCCCACCGGGAAATGTATGAGTCCGCGACCCGCGGTTTCGTTGATAAATTCAAGGGCTATAAGGCTCTGATTCTGAACGCAACCGATATTCCGGCCGACAAGCAGGCGTTTGTCAGCAACCTGACAACCGAGCTGGTGCGCTCGGGTATTCCGTTTGAAAAGCTCGACTATTCGGGCAAGCTGTCGGTTCAGGAGCTGGAGGCGCTCCCGGTGCGCGACTATGTTATCGTGCCCACTTCGGCTTCGCGCGAGGCTTTGCTGAAAATTCTGCCCGCCCTGAACGATTTCCGCCAGGCCAACCCGACAATGGATCTGCGCCTGTTCGGCTATCCGGAGTGGGTGGTTCTGCGCGGCGACATAAAGGATAATCTCCACCGCTTGAACGCGCTGGTTTATTCTCGCTTTTCAACCGACCTTGACGGCAGCGACGTTGCCGCGGTCAACGAGGCCTATGCCAACTGGTATGGCACGGAGCCGACCCCGTCGTTTCCCGACACTATGCTGCTCGGATTCGACGCCATGGCCTGGATTCTCCATGCATCGGCCAACGGCATGCAGACTCCCTATCGTGGCCTGCAGAATTCGTTTTCAATCAGCGAGGTGCCCAACGGCGGCGACGTTAACACCGCGCTCTATTTCATAACCTTCGACCCCGACGGCCGCGTCACGGCCGAAACGCGCTGAGATGCGTCGCCCGGTAGTTTCCGCGCTGCTGGCGCTGACGGCCCTGGCGGCGAGCGCCCAGCATTTCTACTCGCCCGACCTGGCAATTGGCGTGCGCGCCGGCGCAACGATGTCCAACATGGCCTGGCAGCCCTCCGTGCGCCAGTCAATGACGCCCGGCTTTATCGGCGGCCTGACCATTCGCTATACCGAGGAGAAATATTTCGGCCTGGTGGCCGACCTGGTGGTTACTCAGCGCGGCTGGGCCGAAAAGTTCGAGGATAATCCGGAGTTTTCATATCGCAGGCAGTTCACCTATGTGCAGCTGCCGGTAATGACCCATATTTATTTCGGCAGTCAGAAGTTCAGGGGGTTCGTGAATCTCGGCCCGTCGGTAGGCTTTATGATTGACGACCGCATAACCTCCAACTTCGACTACCGCAACGTCGCTCAGGTGGCCAACTTTCCCAAGGACCGGCGTACGGCGCAGCTCGACATGGCCGTTTACCGCAAGGTTGACTATGGCATCACCGCAGGCGCCGGCATGGAATTCCGCGCGCGCCGCAAACATTCGTTCATGCTCGAGGCGCGCTTCTACTACGGAATCGGAAATGTTTTTTCCTCGAAACGCGGCGACACTTTCGGCGCTTCGCGAACAATGTCGATCGAAGCCACCGCGGCCTATATGTTCCGCGTTCTCTAAAGTTTTTATTTGTAGGTTATCCAGCGGGCAAGGTCGCGGAAGGTCGGCTTTTTGCCATACATGAATATACCCACGCGGTAGATTTTGCCGGCCAGCCATATGAAGCCGATAACCGAAACTATCATCAGGGCGATTGCCGTTGCGAGCTCCCAGGCCGGAACGCCGAAGGGCAGTCGAGCCATCATAACCATAGGGGCGGTGAAGGGTACCATGGACAGAACCACGGCAAAGGTCGACGACGGGTCTTCGATAATCACCATGGCGGCGAAGAAGCCGATCATAATGGGCAGCATGGCAATAATCTGAAGCTGCGAGGAGTCCTGAACGTTGTCGACCGACGCGCCTATCATCGCAAATATGGCGGCATAAAGCAGATAGCCGAGCACCAGGAAAACCAGCATCAGGCCGAGAATCGTGGCTATATAGCCGGTGTCGGAAAGGGTGCCCAGAATGTGGGCCAGGTCAACGTCGAGCCCCATGGCTTCGGGGTCGGCGGTTCCGGCATTGATTGCCGCTGCCTCGGCCATCGTTTCGGCCGGAATGAGCATCGGCATCAGCAGGGTGGTGCAGGCCATGATAACCACTCCCCAGATCAGAATCTGAGTCAGGGCCACAAGGCCGACGCCAACTATCTTGCCCAGCATCAGCTGGGTGGGCTTGACGGAGCTCACAATGATTTCCAGCACTCGGTTGCCTTTTTCTTCGATAATGGAGTTCATTATCAGCGCGCCATACATGGTTATGAAAAAGTAGAGCACAAAGTTGAGCAGCATGCCGCCAACGGCATTGAGCTCGGCGCTCTGCTCCTCGCCTTCGTCTTCGGCATCGGAAACCTTTATGGTGCGCACCGTAACCGAGGTTCTGACGTCTTTGAGAATTTCGTCGAGGTTCTCGATATCGTAGCCCTTGAGTTTTTCGTCCTGAATGATTTTTTCCATTTGGTCGGCAACGGTGCGCTCAACCGGGGCTGAGGCGGTGTTTGGCGTCAGAATGCGCACACCCGTCGGGTTGGCAACTATGTTGCGGTCAATGATGAGCACGCCGTAGACCGAGTCGTTGCTCAGCATTTCATCCTGCGGAGCATCGGCGGCAAAAAAGTGAACGTCGTCGGTGTTTTTGAGCTGAGGCAGAATCAGGCCCGAATTGTCGAGCACGGCAATATTCTTGGTTGTCGACGGCGCGAAAACCATTATCAGCGTAGGCACCGCCATGAGCGCCACCATTACTATGGGCACCACCAGAGTGGTTATGATGAAGCTTTTTTTATTGACGCGTTCAAGATATTCGCGCTTTATAACGAGTGAAGTGTTGTTCATTTGTTTGCTTCGTTGACTGCGGAAATGAAAATATCGTTCATGGTCGGAAGATTCTCGCTCAAGCCCACTAAGTTGGCCGACGAGTTAACGGCCTCAATGGCCTGGCGGAGTTCAACTTCGGGGCGCAGTTTAACCGAAAGCATTGTGCGCTCCAGCGGCAGGGCCGCGGTTTCGGCGCTCTCAACCAAAGGCATGAGCTTGGGAATGAGCGCCGTGGCGTCGCCCTGAACGGTGAAGTCATAGCGCCCTTTGGCAAACAGGCGCTTAACCTCCTCAACCTTGCCCGAAAGAATATTTTCCGACTTGTTGATTAGGGTAAACGAATCGCAAATCTCCTCGACCGAGCTCATGTTGTGGGTCGAAAAAATTATGGTAGCGCCAGCGTCGCGCAAACGCAGAATTTCGTTTTTCAGCAGCTGGGCGTTCAGCGGGTCGAAGCCCGAAAACGGCTCATCGAAAATCAGCAGCTTCGGCTCGTGGAGAACGGTTATGATGAACTGCACCTTCTGGGCCATGCCCTTGGAGAGCTCGGTGACTTTTTTGTTCCACCACGACGAGATTTCAAACCGCTCGAACCAGGCCTTGAGGCGCGCTTCGGCGTCGCGACGGCTCAAACCCTTGAGCTGCGCAAAAAACACTGCCTGCTCGCCAACCTTCATTTTCTTATAAAGGCCGCGCTCCTCAGGCAGATAGCCGATGTGCACCAGATCGGCCTCCGTTAGCGCATGGCCGTCGAAACGAACCGCGCCCGAATCCGGGGCCGTTATGTGGTTGATAATTCGAATCAGCGTTGTTTTGCCGGCGCCGTTGGGGCCGAGCAGACCGTAAACACTCCCCTTGGGCACCGAAAGCGACACCTTGTTGAGCGCAACATGATTGGTGAACTGCTTGCTCACCTGGTCAACTTCAAGAATCATAATGTGACGGAAACTTGCGGAAATTACTTAACTACTACCTTTTTCGACCAGCCGGAAGTGCGCACGATGTAGCAACCTTTGGGGAGCTCCACCTTCACCGTTGAATCCTCAACTGCCAGCGACTTAACTTTTTGGCCGGTAATCGAATAGATTTCAAAGCTGACGCGCCCGGTGGCGGAAAGCGATATGCCGCCTTGGGTGCTCTGGGCGCAACTGCTGTCAGCAACCGTTTCGATGCGGTCGTCGGCAATCGCCATGAATTCCGGGGTCGCGAAAGCGACTGCCAGAACCAGCATTCCTATGCGGACAAAGTTTTTCATAACGCAAAATTACAAAAAATATTTCATCCCCGCAAATTTTTCCGCATTTTTTTTTGCTATTGGGTGAGGCGGTCGAGGGCGCGGCGGAGGGTTTGGGTGGGTGCGCAGAG
>CAZDVP010000009.1:0-29778 GCA_964508865.1 uncultured Bacteroides sp.
AGTTACGGCGACTTTTTCAAATATCCAAATTTTTCAATCCACCCAAATTTTTATGCTCTACAACATATTTTGTCCAACCCACAGCCACGCAAACACTTACACCAATTTAATCGTTCAAAACTTTAACACTCTTTAACATTACTTGCCCAATTCCTCCTTTTTCCGTAAGTTTGCAACATAGAAATTTCAGGCCGGCGTGTGCGATTCAGCCGTCGGGCCGCGTATCATATAACGTGAGAACAAAGTCAACGGAAATAGAACAGCTTGTTGCCGGATTGCGATGTGGCGACCGCCGGGCCCTCATTGAAGCCATGAGCCGCTACGGGCGCCTGGTCAGCTCCATTACCGGAGCTATGACCTCCGACACGCGCGACGCCGAGGAGCTGACGCAAGATGCCTTTATCCGCGCATTCCGCACGATAGGCAGCTTCGACAGCAACAAGGCCGCGCTGGGTACCTGGCTGGCGCGCATAGCCTACAACGCCTCCGTTGACCACCTGAGGCGGCGCGGCATCCGGCCGGCCGAGGACTCGACCGACACCCTGCCCGAACCGCCGGCTCCGGAAGAAGATCTGCTCAGCGACCTTCTCGGCGACGCGCTCGAGCTGATTGCCGCTGAAGAGCGCACCGCCCTGCAGTTAGTCTACTTCGACGGCATGAGCCTCGACGAGGCGGCCTATGTTCTCAACACCAATGCCAACGCGCTCTCAACGCGCCTTTATAGAATAAGAAACAAATTAGCCCGCATTATAAATGAACTCAAACGCAAACAATGACATACTCCGCCGAGCGCTGCAACGGCGCGCCGAGCGAATGGCTCCGGCCCCGGGCTGGGAAAAGCGCGTGCTGGCCGAAACGCCGGCGCCCCGCAGGCGGCAGTGGTTGAAGTGGCTCACTATACCGGCCGCAGCGGCAGCGGTTATCGCCATAGCTATAGGAATGCCCGAGCCGGCGCAGCAAATAGAGCCGATGCAAGCGACTCAGGAAATAATTGCTGAAGCACCCGCTGCGGTCGCCGAACCCGAACCCGCACCCGAACCGGCAAGAGCCCCGCACCCTGCTCCGGTTCAAGCCGAGACTACGGTTGAGCCGGACAACGAGGCTGCCATTGCCGAGGCTATGCTGGCCAAATATGACGCGCAGCGAGTTGACATCGATGCCGAAATTTCTGTTATAGATGAAATCGAAGCCCTGCTTTACGCTTATAAATAAGAACCTATGAAAAGAATAATCATAATCACAGCACTCCTGCTCGGCGGCATAGGCGCCCGCGCCGAAATGAGCAAAAAACTCAAAAATGAGGTAAACAGCACTTCGGCGACCGAAATCTATAACGCCATGGACAACCTGATTGCCCACAAGGAAATCAACGGCTTTGAAGAAATCAACTACGACTGCTGGCCCAACGGGAGCAAAATGCTGAGCCGCAACATAATCGAGCCCCTACCCTCTCAGGGGCCCGAACGCGAACGCCTAAAGGAGATATTTAAGGACTATTGCGCAACCTACGACCGCGCGCGCCCAAGCGGAAGCTCCGGCGCCAGGAACATCATTGACAGCATCAGCTCGATCAGGGTTTACAGCGATGGAGTCGACCTGGAGGCAATTGAAATCAACCGCAAAGCCGGCAGAATAGTCATGGCAGAGCGCAGGGAAATGGCCATGGCCACCTTGAAGAACAACATTGTCAGCATCGGCCAATCGGTCACATTTTTAGCCGGTAAGCCTGAACAGGCCGCTTTGACAGCTTGCACCGACACTCTGACGCAGCTGTTCGCAACTCTGAAACACTCTCCCCTGGCTCAGGATTCATTCACCACCTCGTTCATTGCCGAGGCCAAAAGCAGCGGAATTCTGCGGGTGCGCATTTATATGAAGGAAGAAGACGTTACCAGCGGCGAAGTTCTCTGCCTCTCCGGACCTTACATAGAGCAGACATGGCAAAAAATCTACGACACCTATATGAGGTTCATTGGCTACGACGCCGACATTTCTCTAACCTACCGGCGCAAGAACCTCACCCTAATGCTCTACTCCCCAACGAACCACACGCTCAATGCCGCCTGCATGAAAGACAATAAAATTTATCTTTTCACAGGCTCCTACACCGGCAATAACCCTTACCTGCCGGCCAACTGGATGATTTCAAAAATGTGAAATAATCAGAACATAAAAAACAGGCCCCGCGAGGAAGCCTGTTTTTTTTACGTTCGGGGTGAGGATTATTCCTCGCCGTCGAAATCGAATTCGTCGTCGAAATCTTCGTCAAAATCTTCTTCGTCATCATCGGCCGGCATAGCATCGAACTCCAGCGCATCCTCGTCGGCAACACGGTGGTGGCCATCGAGAGGCCGATGAGTAATCGACTGCGCCTGCAGCTGGTTTGCCTCCGAAGTGATTTCCGACCAGAGCATATCCTTGAGTTTCTGGAGGTTCAGGCCGGTAACCGCAGAGATAAACACATGAGGCACGCCCTCGGGGAGAGTCTTTTCGATTTCGGCAATCAGTTCGTCGTCGAGCATATCGCACTTGGAAATCGCCAGCACGCGAGGCTTGTCGGCCAGGTCGGGATTGAACTGAGTTAGCTCGCGCTGCAGAATTTCATACTGCGCGGGAATATCGTCGGCATCGGCCGGAATCATAAAGAGCAGCACCGCGTTGCGCTCGATATGGCGCAAAAAGCGCAGACCCAGGCCGCGGCCTTCCGATGCGCCCTCGATAATGCCGGGGATGTCGGCCATGACAAACGAGCGGTTGTCGCGATACGGCACTATGCCCAGCTGCGGCTCCATGGTAGTGAACGGATAATCGGCAATCTTGGGGCGCGCGGCACTCACCGACGAGAGCAAAGTCGACTTGCCAGCATTGGGGAATCCGACCAGACCGACATCGGCCAGCAGTTTCAGCTCGAGCACCACGGTGCGCTCCTGAGCCGGTTCGCCCGGCTGCGCATAGCGCGGAGTGCGGTTGGTTGAAGTTGCGAAATGCCAGTTGCCCAGGCCGCCGCGGCCGCCTTTGAGCAACACGATTTCCTGGCCGTCGTCGGTCACTTCGGTGATATACTCGCCGGTTTCCGCGTCGAAAACCACGGTGCCACACGGAACCTGAATTATCTTATCCTCGCCATCCTTGCCAAACGAACGGCCGGCGCCGCCCGATTCGCCGTTGGTGGCGAAAATGTGGCGCTGATATTTCAGCGGCAACAGTGTCCACATGTTTCGGTTGCCCTTGAGGATAACCGAGCCGCCCTTGCCGCCGTCGCCGCCGTCGGGGCCGCCTTTGGGCACATACTTTGCCCGGTGGAAATGCCGAGATCCGGCGCCGCCCTTACCGGAGCGACACTGGATCTTAACGTAGTCTATAAAATTAGAATCTGCCATAATTTAATTGCTTAATGCTTTTGGACTTTTCTTGGCGCATGGGCCTGCACACTCTCGTCGGGCGTAGCGCCGCCAACGAGTTTGAAGGTTTCATTCCCCTCGCCAAAAATATATTGATCGTTATAGAAAATCAGATTGAAAGTAAATGTGCCGGTCTTTTCATTGAAGTTACTCAAGCCCTTATCGGCTTCGTCGCCGGTCATAGCATAAACGCTCGAAACATAGATTGTTCCATAATCTTCGTCTTCCAAAAATTCCTGTTCCGGAACGTCGAAAGTCTTGCCGCCGTCGGTCGAAGTGAATTTCATGAAGGTCGACCAGCTGTCGGGGTCGTCGTAGTCGTCGAGCCATTGCAGCTGATACTGGCGGTTGTTGTCGTCAGAAATATTCGAGCGATAGAGCAGACGCACCGGATATTCGTCGCCGTCGAAAATGAGCGAGAACGAATAGATGCCAATGCCGCCATCTTCATTGAACGGCTCCCAGGCCGACCAGTTGGAGCGGGTAATGGTCACCTCGGTAGAGGTTACGGCATACTCGTTGGCATAGAGCTCGCTGACGGCTATGGTGAGCTTATAGGGTTCGTCTTCGGTCAGCGCGCTGCTGTCGAACATGATTTCGACCGGGGCCGAAACCTCGCCGGCGCGGAAAACTATGTTGGTGGGCACGGTGAACATGCGCGATTCGTCGGTCACTTCGATTTCAACCTTCTGGGTCGTTTCCTTTTCGCTTTCGGGGCGGAAAATGTCGATCGAAACGGAGTTTTCGCCATCCTTCACTTCAAATTCCTCAGAGGCACTTTCGAAGTAAACGCGCTCGCCGGGAGTGGTTGGTTCGGCAGGTTCGTAGGAAGGGTCATCCTTGGTGTCGCAGGCACTGAAAGCGGTCAGGGCCATCAGCGCGGCGCTGATATATGATATATTGAACTTCATGATGCAATTTTATTTATTCGTAAGCAATGTCGGCAACGGGTTTGGGCTGAGGCACCGGCGGGTTGTTCTGGGCGCTCGAAAAGAGTTTATTGCCGTTGATTTCGTTTTGAGGAATAGGATAGATGAAAATCTGACTGTCGGCCGGGATGTTGTAGCAATAGCTCGGTTCGAAACCGGCGCCGACGCGGTTGCATCCCTTGTGGAGGCGCAGATAGTCGTAGTAGATACGGCCTTCGCCGAAGAGTTCAACGCGGCGCTGCTGGAAGCAAGCCTCCTGCACATCGGCGGGCGAGGTCGAAGCCAAAGCGAACGCCGGGTCGCGATAGGCCTTGACGAAGTTGGTCAGAATCGAAGCTCCGTCGCCGCCGGCCATTGCGGTGGCCTCGGCATCGATGAGATACATTTCCTCGATGCGCATCAGCGGAATATCGGAGGCATTGTTGGTAGTGCCGACAACGTCGCCATAAGGGGCGAACTTGACCTGAGTGTAGGCCGGAGCACCCTGGCGGGCCAGATAGGCCGACTGAGCGGCCGAAAGGCTCGGGCTTTCGGCTTCGCCGTCGAGGAACCAGCCGCGGCGCACGTCGGTTTGCGGAATGCTGTTGAACAGCGTGCGGCTTACCTGACGCCATGCGCCGACCGATGCGTAGCCATAGTTCATCGAACCCATATGGGAGGGGAAGTTGCAGATGCCGGTCTGCACCACTTCGTCGTTTTCGGAAATTGCGATGCCCCACATCCAGTTGCCGGCCTCGATGGAGTTAAAGCCGGGAACCGAAGCCTGGTCAAGCGAAAGCGGAGTGCCGCGGAAGGCGGCGATTGCCGAACGGGCATCGTTGGCGGCTTCCTGCCAGTTTTCCTTAACGAGGTTAACGCGGGCGCGGAGGCCATAGGCAGTTGCGAGCGAAACGAAACGCTTGGGCTTGTTGTCGAGCACCTGCTCGGGGCTGATGCCGCTGGTTTCAATGAGCTTGATGGCGCGGTTGAGGTCGGAAGTAATCAGCGAATAGACCTGCTCGACCGATGCGCGGCCAATGCCGTTGCGGAGCACTTCCTCCTGGTTATCTTCGGTGATGAGCATCACGCAGGGGTCCGACTCATGGCCCACATAGGTGAACTGAAACAGCTGAGCCAGCGTGAAGTAAGCGTTGGCACGCATTGCCAGGGCCTGACCCAGATAGAATTGAACAACCGGGTCGGTCGTGTCGGCGTTGATGTCGCCGATGGCAGTGTTGCAGGCAAGAATCTGATTGTAGTTATACTGCCAGGCCATGCGGCAACCATTGCTATTGGTGGTGCAGTCGCCAAACGACATGAAAGCGCGGAAATGGTTATAGCCTGTAAAGGTCGAAACCAGGTCGGCGGTGCGCGAGTCCAGGCCGAGCATCAGCGCCGGAATGCCGAAGTCGCTGTGGATTTCCTGATTAAAGGCCTGGTCCCAGGTTGAGAACAGGGCGGCGATGCCGGTTATGCCTGCCTGAGTCAGTTCGGGGTTAATTTCCTTAGCGTCGACTTTTTGCTGCTCGGTCAGGTTGGTGTCGAGCGGGTTGGTGTCCATTTCGTAGCAGCCGGAAAGACTTGTGCTGAGGGCAATGCCGGCCAATGCGAGGCCGATATATTTGGTTTTCATATTCTTAAACGGATGAAAAGGTTAGAATTGAACGCGAATGCCGCCTGAAATGGTGCGGATAGGCGAATAGGTTGAGTTCTCGGAGTTCACATAGCCCTGGCGCGGATCCAGACCGCGGCGTTTGGTCCAGAGGGCAACGTTTTCGGCAGCGCCATAGATGCGCAGGCTTTCAATGCCGATTGAGCGGGTCCACTTCTGGGGCAGCGTGTAGCCCAGGGTAATGTTGTTCAGCGAAAGGAAATCGCTCGAAACCAGGAAGCGGTCGCTGGTTGAGTTGGTGTAGTTATCGGCCGAGTTGATGCGGGGCACATCGGTGTTCGGATTCTCCGGGGTCCAGGCCTTGAGCATGTCAACGTGCCAGTTCTGACCGAGGTTGTCGGCTGCTGCGGAGTGCATCAGGTCCTGATAGGTGTAGTCGAGAATGCGGCCGCCTGCCTGATAGGCAAAACTCATTGAAAAGTCGATTCCGCGGAAATAGAGGTTGGTTCCGAAACCGCCGTAAACCTTAGGCATTATGTTGCCGGTGGCCTTGCGCGAGTCGGCTATGCCCTTTTCGGGGTTGCCGGAATAGGCGTCCTGCCAGTTGGTGGTGGTGAACTCCTTCGAGGTGAGTTCAGGGTGAGCCTTCATCCATTCGTCGGTATATTCGGCGCGATAGAGGGCTTCGCCGGTCGATTTGTCGACTCCGGCATACTGAACCAGATAGAGGTTATACATCGATTCGCCCTCTTTGAAAATGCGGTTGCCGTTGAGCCACTGGCCATCCTTGACCAGATCGGCGGGGAGCTTGATAACGCGGTTGCCGGCAGTTGTCAGGTTGGCGTTTACGCTCCACGAAAAATCTTGGGAGTTGAAAATATTGTAGTTCAGTTCGATTTCAACGCCGTAGTTGCGCATCGAGCCAACATTGGTCGGGTAGCTCGAGTAGCCCAGCGAGGTCGGGGCGGGCAGGAAGAAGAGCATGTCCGAAACCTGGCGCTGATAGTATTCAATCGAGCCGTCGAGCTTGCCCTGCCAGAAGCTGAATTCAACGCCGGCATTGAGCGAGTTGGAGGTTTCCCAGGTGATGTCGCGGTTGCCTTTATAGACCAGAGTGGCGTCGGTCCAGATGCCGTTGGCGCCGGTTACCTGGAACTGGTCGGCCCAGGCATAGTAGTAGCGCGACAGGGTTCCGAGATTGTCATTGCCGTTCTGGCCGAACGAGGCTTTTACCTTGAGCTGGTCGAGCCAGTAAACATCGTTCATAAACGGCTCTTTGGCAACATCCCATGCGCCGGAAACCGAGAAGAAGTTACCCCAACGGTGGCCGGGAGCGAAACGCGACGAAGCATCGCGGCGATAGGAGGCATGGAAAAAGTAGCGGCCATCGTAGTTATATTTTGCGCGGGCAAAAATGCCACGGGTCGAGTAGTCAACGTCGCGGCCGCCGCCGGTGTCCTTTTGGTCAATGGTGTTCGAAACGTTCCAGCCGTCGGGCAGGTAGAGGTTATAGCCGACGCCATAGAGATATTCCGAGCGGAGGTTATAGGTTTCGTAGCCGACCATCAGGTCCATGTTGTGCTTTTCGGCAAAGGTGTGGTTATAGGTTGCCATACCCTGCAGGTTAACCGAGCGGGAATGGGTTGTGGCCTGCTGGGCGGAGCCGCCCGACTCAGCCGACTGGCCATAGAAGGGATTGCCAACGAGGTGGGCGCGGTCGGAGCTCACCCAGTAGCCGGCGTTGCCGATAATCGAAAGGCCTTCGATTGGGGTGATGGTAACGTTCCATTTGCCGTCGAAAATATCCGAAAAATACTCCGAAGTGTCGTAGCGCAGCTTGCCGGTGGGGTTCGACAGGCTCATCCAGTTGCGGTTATGGTAGGGAGCGGTGCTCTTCGAGCCGTAGTCATAGAGAGGATAGCCCTTGGTGGGGTCGGTCATCACGTTGCCCTGGGCGTCGCGGATAAACATCGGATAAACCGGTGCGATCTGGTTGATAACATAGAAAGCGTTGGCCGACGAAGTTGCGGCATCCAGGTCATTATCGCCGGGATAGTCGCTGCGGGTGTTGGTGTAGCTGAGGTTGGTTCCGATTTTCAGCCACTTCTTGGCCTGGTAGTCAACGCTGGCACGGGTCGAGATGCGGTCGAACGAGGAGTTTTGAACAACGCCCTCATCGCCCAGATAGCTTGCGCTGGCATAATACTTGATTTTGTCAGTGCCGCCGCTGATGCTCAGCGAGTAGTCCTGGCGCAGGCCGGTGCGCAGAGTGTTGTCGGTCCAGTTATCGGGGGTGTAGAAGAAAGTGCCGTCGCTATAGCCGAGCTGAGCATTGGGGTTGAGCTTGCCGGCGCGGTTAAACAGATACTCGCCGGCGGGCACAGTGAAAATCTGATAGCCGGTGGCGGTCAGAGCCTTGTTCGAGGCGGCGCGCCAGGCGCTTTCGGGGGTATAGCCGGGGGCAGCTGCATATTGGTTATAGAGGCCGCGATACATCAGTTCATAGTACTGCTCGGTGCTGGTCAGCACGTTATAGTTCGGAACGCCGCGCATATTGCCGCCCCAGCGAGCATCGAATGTGATTTTAGCCGAACCTTCGGCGCCGCGCTTGGTGGTGATGAGCACAACGCCGTTGGCGCCGCGTGCGCCGTAGAGGGCAGTCGAAGCGGCGTCTTTCAGAACCGTCATCGACTCGATTTCCGACGAAGCGAGGTCGGAAATAGCACCGTCGTATGGCACACCGTCAACAACATACAGAGGGTCTTGCGAAGCATTGATTGAGCCGACGCCACGGATGCGCAGCTTCGGCGCGCCACCGGGACGGCCGTCGGAGCTCAGAGTCTGAACGCCCGAAACCTTGCCTTGGAGCACCGAGGTAACCGAAGTTGCCAGCGCGTCGGCAATCTGGTCGGCCTTAACAACCGAAGCGGAGCCGGTGAACTCGGCGCGTTTCGAAGTGCCGTAGGCAACAACCATTACTTCATCCAGGCGATTCTCGCCCGACTGAAGGCGAACAACAATGCTGCCCGATTCGGGTATGCGAACATTCTTGGTCAGCATTCCTATAAAAGAGATCTGCAGCTCCTTGCATGCGTCGGAAACCTGCAGTGTGAATTGGCCGTCGATATCAGTTGCCGTTCCCTGGCCGCTTCCTTTGGGCAGGGGTACTACCGTGGCGCCGATCAGAGGCTCATCGTCAACATCGGAAAAAACCGTGCCCGTCACTGTGCGGTCATCAGCCATTGCCGTTGCCGAACAGAGCATGGCAACCATCAGCAAAAAGAAAATCTTCTTCATTCCGGTAAAATAAACAGTTAAAAGTGAGTAGTTTAATGTGACTTGTTCTTGAATTTCAGTTTTTAATAAACATTTTACTTCAATTTAAACCCTTTTCAACGCCAAAAAGTTCACTCCGGCAGCGAACCCGAAAAGAATTTAACACTTCGCATTTTCACACCCACAAAGTTAACTCAAATTTTCCAAACTCACAAACCCCGCCCCCAAACAATCCACATAAAAGTTTGTCTCCGGGTGCAAAGTTCTAAATTAAAAAAACTGAGTGAGTAATAAAACTCTTTACAAAGATTTTGTTTGGTGAATAATATTAGGTAACTTTGCCGCCGATATGAAAGGTAAGATTTTTTGTTTTTCGATGCTGCTAATGCTTGCCTTTCTGGGCTTTTCCGGGCGGGCGGTGGCGGATACGATTCCTGACAAGACGCTGGACGAGGTGATTGTGACGGCAACCGGAGCACACCGCAACCTGAAGGCGGCTGAAATGGGGCGACACGTGTTGGGCAAGGAGGCAATCATGAAGCTGCCGGTGCTTTTCGGCGAGCCGGATGTGGTCAAGGCATTGCAAACGCTGCCGGGTGTGTCGCAAGGCGTTGAGGGCTTCACGGGATTATACGTCCATGGCGGCGACAATGACCAGAATCTGTTTCTCTATAACGGTCTGCCCCTCTATCACGTAAGCCATTTAGGCGGTATTTTCTCCTCTTTCAATGTTTCGACTATACGCAACGTTGACTTCTTTAAGTCGGCGTTTCCCGCAAGATTCGGCGGTCGCATTTCCAGCATAACCAACATCAACATGGCGGCTCCTGAGTTCGAAAAGTTTACCGGCAAGTTTACCATCGGCTTGCTGGCGGCAAACGGTTACATTTCAGGCCCTATTGTTAAGGATAAGCTCGCTTTCAGTGCGGCGGTGAGGCGCTCGTGGATTGATGTTGTCGGATTGCCTGCGCTGGCCGTTGTTAATGCCGTGCAGAAAAAGAATGGCAAAAAAATCATTGCCGGCCATAATTTCACTGATTTCAATGCCCGCGTTGACTGGAAACTCGGAGCGGGAAAGGTTTATGCAATTGGTTATTACGGCAGGGATTACCTAAAATTCGGAAACCGGGAATTTGAGTCGACCAACGAAACTATGATAGTCAATCCCGATGGGACCATTTCGACAGTCACCCCCGATGGCGGGCAGACCCGCTTCTTCGATGAGAATACCAACCGGTTATCGTGGGGTAACTGGGGCGTTTCGCTCAACGCCGACTACCGCATCGGAAACGGTTTTCTAAACGCCATCGCCTATTACTCAAATTATTCCTCCAACTATCGCCAGATGAGTGAGCATCAGACTGACCTCAACGATGATTCAACCTATGGCTATACGCTTAACGGCACACGGAATTCGATTGCTGACGTCGGCGTAAATACCCAATATATGCAGCAGTTCGCGCAACTTTATCTTCTCAAGGTCGGCATCGGTTACGTCCATCATAACTATCACCCCGAAGGCCTGCTGAATGAGTATGCCGACGCCGAGCGCCGCTGGAGCGACAACAACGACAATCCGTCGGTCAAATCAAACGAGGTGTTTGCCTATGTCGACAATCTGTTTAACTTCGGCGAGCGCGCGTCGCTCGATGTTGGCCTGCGGTTTGTTGACCACCATATTCAGGGTAAATCATATCCGCGTCTTGAACCTCGCGCATCGGTCAGGGTGAATCTGGCAGATGATTACAGTGTAAAAGCCTCCTATGCCCGCATCAACCAGTTTGTGCAGCAGGTTTCGAGCAACTACATCAATCTTCCCACCGACCTTTGGCAGCCGGTGGGCGCCGGCGACAGCCCCTTGAGTAGCGATCAGTTTTCGCTCGGGTTCTATGGCAACCTGCCCAAAGATATGTACTTTTCGGTCGAGGGGTGGTATAAGACCATGCGCAACCTTGTTGAATATCGCGAGGGAATTTCTTCGCTCAATCCGGGGCTGACATGGAACGAAAAGACAACCACCGGACGGGGTTGGGCTTATGGAGCGGACCTGAGCGTCACCAAGGAAGTCGGAAAATTAACCGGCACGGTCAGCTACGGGCTGATGTGGAACTGGCGAAAGTTCGCCGAGCTGAATGGCGGCCGGAAGTTCCCTGCAAAGTTCGACAATCGCCATAAAATCAACATCAACGCCACCTATAGGCTCAACGACCGGATTGAGTTCAATGCCGGCTGGACTTTTATGACCGGCAACCGCCTGACATTATCGCTCTATAACTACGATGAGCCGGGCGACAATTTCCCCGATGCACCCTCGACCGGGGTAAGCACATCCGGCTTCGATTGGGAGCAGGCATCGGGCCTCGATTACTATTCCGGAAGAAACAACGTGCGCTTTCCGGCCTATCATCGCCTCGACATCGGCATGAGTATCTATAAGCAGCTGAAAAACGGCCGAAGAACCATTTGGAATTTCAGCCTGTATAATGCCTACTGCCGGATGAACGCAATGACCATACGCAAGGACAATTTTGTGGGCTTTGGCGATGAAAACCGCTCGTTTCAGAAATTTAGCCTGATTCCGGTGGTTCCATCGGTTTCCTACACCTATGAATTCTAACAGATATGAATAAGTCGATATATGCCTTTTTGCTCTGCGCCGTCTTGTCGGTAGTGACCACCGGCTGCTATCAGGATATTAACCTTGATAAATATAAGGGTCAGAATGGTGAGCACCTGCTGACAATCAACTCCATTATCAATCCCGACTCAACAGTTGCGGTAGCAGCCACCAAAACATATTTCTTTTCCGACGTTCATAACACTCGCGATTATGTCAGGAATCTTGACCTTGAGTTGTTTATAAGCGGGCAGAGCCGTGGCGTGTTAAGCTACGATGAAAAGACAAATCTCTATAAGTCAGAGGTAAAACCCCGGGTGGGCGACATTGTGGAACTCAACTGCGTTTATGGCGACTCTATAATCGAGTGCCGCGACGTTATCCCTGCAGCAGTTGGCATTGAGTCGGTCAAAGTCAGCCGGCGCGGACCGGTTGCTGTCTATACCGACAGGGACTACATCTTCACATATGAAATAACATTCACCGACCCCGTCGGCACCGGCAACTATTATTTCCTGCACTATGATGCCTCGGACTTCCGCAAGGGAGTTCCTATGGGCGAGCGCGACTACTCCTATGAGTACGTTTTTCAGCAGCTTGCCAACCGCATCAATGCCAATATTCCGGGCTGGGAACCGTATTCGCCCTATGGATTGCCATTTACCGACTATGGCATCGAGGGCGAAACGCACACGCTGGTGGTCCGCGAAATAGTGCAGGGCGCAAACGGGCGTGACCTTACAAAATATACGGAGATGAACCGCAAATTCAAGCTATTCTCAATTTCCAGGGATTATTACCAATATCTCTTGAGCGTGCTCTATAACAACACCGACTCGGAAGGGCTGCACGGCGGCATGATTGACCTGGGTATTTCCGAACCGGTCAAGTACTTTTCGAACATAAAAGGCGGAGTCGGAATTTTCGCAGCCTATTCTCTCGACGAAACCGAAGTCGACGTTATGAGCATAGTCGGGAAATTCCCCATGTAAGAATTACGGATGATTTTGAGAGTACGGAGTGGGATGTTGTGGGGGGATTTGGAGAATTGGGGTAAAAGCCGTAAATTTGCGGGTAAGATGAAAACGAAATTTATTTTGATGATATTGGCGGCAGCACTGGCGGCTCCTCATGCGGAGGCCGCAAAAAAGCGCGCGGCCAAACAGAAATTCACAACCCAGGAGCTTATGGCCCAGGCCACCGACGCTTTCCTCAATTATGACGTCAAGCTGGCCAACGAAAAGCTGACAGCCCTGCGCGCCGACAAAAAGGCAGACAAGGACGAAATCGACGCACTGACAAAGCAGGTGAACCGCATGGACGAGATGATTCAACGCGTTCAGGATGTTGCGATTATCGACTCTATCAACGTTGACCGCGAAGACTTTTTCAGATACTATCGCCTGAGTTCAAGCGCCGGTCGGCTGCTCGACCGCCACGAGCTGCCTTCGGGTTTCGAGGCTGCCGACGAAACGGTTGCGTTCTGTCCCGAAGACGGGTCGGTTATGATCTGGGGCACCGAGCAGGGGCTGGTTGAGAGCCGGCGGCTCACCGACGGCAGCTGGGAAACGCCCGCCGCGCTCGACGCCGTTATCAACCTGGGCGGAACGGCCAACTATCCATTCCAGCTGACCGACGGCTCGACGCTCTATTTCGCCACCGACGGCGACGACTCGCTGGGCGGTCTGGACCTCTACATCACCCAGCGCACGCGCGACGGCATCGCCGTGCCTCAAAACATGGGAATGCCCTATAACTCGCCCTACGACGACTATATGCTCGCAATCGACGAGGAAACCGGCGCCGGCTGGTTCGCAACCGACCGCAATCAGCTGGGCAACAAGGTGACTATCTATGTTTTCGTGCCGACTCAGACGCGAGTTAACATCAACATCGACGACCCGGCCCTGCCGGCACGCGCCCGCATAGCGTCGCTCACCTCTCCGCTCTCGGCTGAGCAGAAGGCTCTGCTGGAACGCATTGCCTCAATTTCCGACGGCAACGGCTACCAGGCCGTTGATTCCACACCGGAATTTGAGTTCGCCCTGCCCGACGGCCGCGTCTACACCCGCTGGGAGGATTTCAAGAGCCCGCAGGCACGCCGCCTGATGGAAAACTACGTCGATGCCCTGGCCGAATGCCGGACCGACCGCGACGCCCTCGAGCGCATGCGCCGGCGCTACAGCGGCGGCAAAAGCGACCTGAGCCAGTCCATCCTGAACTTGGAGCGCAAGCAACGCGCATCGCAGCAACAGCTCAAAAAATTAGCAACCCAGGTTATTTCCGAAGAAATCAATGCTGGATTGGCTCAATAGTGCCGACCAAACGGCTCTGCTCTGGTTCAACGGCCACCACACGCCGCTGGCCGACCAAATCATGATGACCATTACCGGCAAGTGGATTTGGGTTCCGTTCTATGTCTGCCTGGCCGCGTTTCTTTTTTGGCGCTGCGGCTGGCGCAGGGCAATCGTTTATCTGCTCGGCATAGCGCTGACCATTACGCTGGCCGACCAGATTTGCGCTTCGCTGCTCCGCCCCATGGTCGGGCGCCTGCGTCCCGCCGACCCGGCTAATCCTTTTTCCGCTATGGTTCAGACGGTCAACGGCTACTGTCCGCGCTCGGGCAGTTTTCCGTCATGTCATGCAGCAAACACCTTCGCTTTGGCAACGTTTATGGCTTTGGCCGTGCGTCGCCGGGCAATGACCTGGCTCATGTTCGTCTGGGCCGCGATTGTTTGCTGGTCGAGGCTCTACCTGGGAGTGCATCATCCGGGCGATATTCTCGCCGGCGCCGCCATCGGCTCAGCCTTAGCCGCCGGAGTTTATTTTGCAACGACCAAAATCTCGTGGGGCAAACGCGCCGGAGCGGCAGCCGTAGCCCTGCTGATTTGCGTCGCGCCGGCTCATTCCCAGAAATTTGAATGGAGAGGCGAATTCGGCGCGATTTTCGACAATCGCGAAGGCAATGCCGAACACACAGCTGCCCAAACCTTTTTCCTGACCCGCCTGGCTCCGGAAGTAGGCATATCGTTTGATCACCGCCGCCACCGCGTAATGGCCGGCGTGGACTATACGCAACCAATCGGTTGCGAATGGGACGGCCATCGCCTTTCGCCCACCGTTTATTATCTCTACAAGGGTCAAAACTTTAGCGGCTGCATGGGCATGTTTCCGCGGCGGCACCTGATTCGCCCTCTGCCGGAATATCTGGTCAGCGACTCGACCCGCTATTTCCAAAACAATCTGCGCGGCGCCCTGCTGCAATATCAGTCGCGGCTCGGATTCTTCGAATTTCTGTGCGACTGGCGCGGAATGCAGACCACCAAGCGCCGCGAAGCCTTTGCCGTCATTTTCACCGGCGAATATGGCAGGAAATCAAAAGTGTTCCGCTGCGGCGGCACCGCAATGCTCAATCATCTGGCAAAAGTTAAGAACGCTCCGGCCGACCAATACGTTGTCGACAACCTGATTGTCAACCCCACAGTTGGCGTTGACTTCCGGCCACTGCTCAGGCCCTGGCGCCACTGGCACGCGCTGACCCTTAGCGCCGGGCCGCTCGGCTCGCTCACACGCGACCGCATGGACAACCGCTGGCGCTCGGCCTTAGGCGTGCGAGCCGAAGTAGGCGCTGAATTCTGGCGGCTGCGGCTCCATAATGTAACCTGGGCGGGCAATAAGCCGCTCTTTCCGCTCTACGCAAAGTTCGGCGCAACGCTCAACGAGGGCGAGCCCTACTATTCGTCGGCCTGGTATAACCGCACTGAAATTTCCGGGTTGCTGCTTAGCTGGCGCAAAATAGTTGAGTTGCGCGCGGAGCTCGACTTCCACCTGGCCGACCGCCACGACTTCATGTTCTACCAGCGCATCCTCCTCTCCGTCACCCTTTGAATAGGCGCTCAAGCGCCGCTTTCAGCGGCGGAAGTTCCTCAACCGCAACATCAAAAATTATCTCGGCATCAAGATTGAAATAACCATGTGCGATATGGTCGCGCAATCCTTTGATTTCGCGCCATGGGATTTCCGGTTCACTATCTAACAGGCCGGGGCGTAACTTATCGATTTTCTTCACCCCCTCGCCAATAGCTTCGAGCAACATGCATGTCGCAGCCATTATTTGCATACCCTCTGGAGAACCGGTATAATCGTCGGTAGAAGTAACATTCCTGTTCCACTGAGCAATCAAATCGCAAGCCTCTATCAGCTTACCGAGAGTATGAGCGACAAGAACATCGCTATTGTAAGACCGGGATTCCATCGCGGGCGATTTCATTACTTAATAAATAATCAAGATTCGGATTGCGCCGCACAAGATCCACCTCACAACCCAAAAGGTCCTGCAGATAATGCTTAAGAGCGATTACCCGAAAAGCTTTCGGTGGCATTTCCACACACAAATCAACATCGCTACCGGTGTGATTATCCCCTCGGGCCATTGACCCGAAAAGCGTTAACGAAGTGACCCCAAATTCCGAGCGGATAAAGGGCGACGCAGCCTTAAGGCGGGTTATGCATTCTCTGCGATTACACATTCCAAGCGCAAAGGTACGCAAAAGAAATGGAGAAACGAAAAATTTTTCGTAAATTTGCACGATTCCGATACTCAAAATATTCGAATAACTAATTGAATGATGAATGATTTGCATCAATTGCTGATTGAGCGACGCTCGATTAGAAAATACACCGACCAGCCGCTCAACGCCGACCAGGTCAAAACCATTCTCGAAGCCGGCCTGCTCTCCCCTACCGGCAAAAACTGCCGCGCCTGGCACTTCATCGCCGTTGAGGACCCCGACATGCTCCAGCGCCTCAGCCAGTGCAAAAGCTCGGGCGCTCTGCCCGTTGGCCGATGCAAACTGGCCATAGTGGTTGCCTGCGACGTGACCGAGTCCGCCACCTGGATTGAAGATGCCTCTATCGCCGCCGCCTATATGATGCTCCAGGCCAAGGCGCTCGGCATAGGCTCCTGCTGGATTGAGGTCAACGGCCGCCTGGCCGAAGACGGCACTCCGGCCGAAGACGTTGTTAGCGAACTGCTGGAAATGCCCGAGCAGGTGCAGCCGCTCTGCATTCTCGCCCTTGGCTATCCCGACGAGGAGCGTCAGCCGCAAAACGTTGAAAAACTCCGCTGGGAGAACGTTCATATCGGCAAATTCTGATGCGCGTCAGTTTCATTGGCCGCGGCAACGTTGCCACCAACTTTGCCGAGCGCCTGCGCAGCCGGGGAGTTGAGGTGGTTCAGATGTGTTCCCGCACCGGCACTCCCGTTTCGGAGCTCGACCCCGATGCGGTCGATGCCGTTATCATTGCCGTTAGCGACGACGCCATAGCTCCGATTCTCGACCAAATACCCAGGGCCGGCCGCGCGGTCTGGCTTCACACCGCCGGCTCGGTAGGCATCGACGTTTTCAACCCCGGAAAATTTCCGCGTCGCGGCGTTCTCTATCCGCTCCAGACCATGCTCAAAGGCCGTGAAACCGACTGGTCGAAGGTGCCGATGCTGGTCGAGGGCAATGAGTTGGCCCGGCAGCTGGCCGAGCTGATGTCGCCCTCGGTTGCCGAACTCGACTCCGAGTCGAGGCGCCGGCTCCATGCGGCAGCCGTTATCTGCTGCAACATGGCAATGTATCTCTGGTCGCTCTCCGAAACGCTCACGACCCGCGCCGGCCTGAGCTTCGACATGCTCCGCCCGCTGATCGACCTGACGGCCATGCGCGCCCAGGAAATGAGCCCCGCTCAGGCAATGACCGGGCCGGCCAAACGCGGCGACTTGCAGACCATGCGCAAGCACCTCGATGCCCTCCCGCCGGAAATTGCCTCTACCTACCGATTTCTTTCAAACCAAATGCTCCAACAATTCCACCCGGAACTGCCAAAGTTATGATTCCCTACGATTTATCGCGCCTCAAGGCGTTTGTTTTCGATGTTGACGGCGTGCTGTCGCCCAACGTTGTGCCCATCGAGGCCGACGGCGCTCCGGCGCGCATGGCCAACGTTAAAGATGGCTATGCCATGCAACTTGCCGTTAAACACGGCTATAAACTCTGCATTCTGACCGGGGCCGACACTGAAACGGTTTACCGGCGCTACTCGCTGCTCGGAATCAAGGATATTTTCCTCAAGGCGGGCAATAAACTGCCGATTTTCGAAAAGTGGGTTGCCGACAATGGCCTCGACTTCAGCGAAGTGGCCTACTGCGGCGACGATGTGCCCGACATTTTGTGTATGCGCCGCGCCGGACTGAGCATAGCGCCGGCCGACGCCTCGGCCGATGCCAAAGAGGCGGCCGCCTATGTATCGCCAATTGCCGGTGGCCACGGCATTGCCCGCGACCTGATTGAACAAACAATGCGCGCACAGGGGCAATGGCTCCACAACGACACCGCCTATGGATGGTAAACGCTACGTTTTAGCCAGCGGTTCGCCGCGCCGCCGCGAGCTGCTGGCCATGCTCAACGTTGACTTCCGGGTCGACACGTCGCGCCAGGTCGACGAAACCGTGCCCCCCACCCTGCCGGCCGATGAGGTTCCGGCATACCTGTCGCGCCTGAAGGCCGAGCCCTATATGGCCGACCTGGGCCCGGACGAAGTGCTCATCACGGCCGACACGGTTGTTGTTCTCGACAATAAAGTAATCGGCAAACCCGCCGATGCCGCCGACGCGCGCCGCATTCTCCGCTCGCTGGCCGGGCGCACCCACCGCGTAATCACCGGAGTGAGCATAGGTCGCCCCGACGGTTCGCTCAGAACCTTCACCGACATAACGGAAGTTGACTTCGACCCGCTCAGCGACGCCGAAATCAACTACTACGTTGAAAACTACAAACCCTTCGACAAAGCCGGCGCCTACGGCATTCAGGAATGGATCGGCGCAGCGGCGGTCAAGGGCATACGCGGCTCATTCTATAACGTCATGGGCCTGCCTATCCACCGCCTTTTCCTCGCTCTGAAAGAGGATTAAGGCTTATAGTGATACTCAATTTCGGGCGCGGTTTCAATATAGTCCGGCATGCACTGGCCGGTTTTGGCGCCTATATATGTAGGGTCGGATATATAAAATGTCCGGCCCTTATAGCTATAAGAATCGCCGGTCAGCGGTTCGTCCATACAAACCGACGCGCTCTCGTGGCCCGGATAGGTAATCATCTGGCACTCCACGCCTAAGGCGTTCCAGAGCATATACGTATAGAACGTTGCGCGGTCCTCGCAGTCATTGAGCGGATAGTAGAGCCATTCCTCCAGAAAATAAGGCTTCTCAAAGCCGTGGGAATTCTCGTCGGTAGCATAGTCAATGGCATTCTGGGTGAACTCAAGCAGCGAGTTCACCGCTTCGAGGCGTCCCTTGCCGCCGAGCTGATTCTTCAGCTGCTCAACCAGCGCGCCGCGCAGCGCGGGGTCGATGACCGACCCGGCATAGACCGCCATGTCGGTTTGCGGATAGCGATAGAGCAGCGGATAAATATTTTCGTTGAGCTCGCCGCTGAGTGTTATATCGCCATAGGTCAGACTGAACGGTTTGACCTTTCGGGGCAGGGTCAGCGGGGCATTGATGCGCATGTCGATTGCGCGGCCGGTTTGCGCATCGGCCGGCAGCATGCAGGTTGAAATCGGGCTTGAAGTGTCGATATTGTCCGTTTCGGAGAACACATAGAACTTGCGGTCGCCGATTTTCATGTAAGGGCGGCCATAAATGGTTTGCAGCGTCGGGAGCAGCAAAACGCCCTCGCCGCCGCTGGTTGCGATTCGCGCATCGAAGCCGAGCGATGTCATAACATAGTGGACCAGCGCCGCGCGCGAAGTTGAATGAACGGTCGGATAGGCCTGGGCAACATATTTGCGCACCAGATCGAAGGTCAGATAATCATTCAGTCCCAGGCTGTCGGCCAGCAGACCGAGCCGGCGCGCAAGGTCGGTTGCGGTCGGGTCAGAAAGCAGCGTTCGCCATTGCGAGGCAAACTGGCCGCTGTCGGCCAGGCGGTTGCTGAGAATAACGTCGCAGCGGCCGATTTCGAGCGGCAGCCCGTAGAAATCAAACTGACGCGAACTTTTCGGTTCCCTGGCCCGGGGCGAATCGGGAATGTCGATTGGCTGCGGCGCCGGAACGTCGTCGATGCTCACCGTAGGCGCCGGAAGCACCGAAGAATTGTCGCCGTCGGCCGAATCATCGCGAACCGGGGCCGACTTCGGTTTCGGAGTGGCCGAGCGTGCTTCGCCTCTGAAGCGCTCGAACTCAGACCATGTTGAATCCAGAAAACGCGAATAATCGTTCATAACCCCCTGGCGGAATCCTTGAAAGTCGCGCAACACGCTCTGGCGGAAACTGTCGAAAGAGTTGTCGGGCTGAGCGGCGGCAACGGCCTGAGGCGCAGCGGCCGCCAGGGCAATCACGATTGCCGGCAGTGAGTTTCGGATATTCATCGCGTTTTCCGGATAATTACGATTTCAATCAGCGTTCAAAGGCCTTGCGGACGTAGTCGGAAATTGTCGCACCGTGCTTCTGGGCAATTTCGCTATCCTTCAGTGCAGCCTTGGCAGCGCGTTCGCGGGCTTTGGCGGCGCCGCTTTCGTTAACGATAAAGAACACCTGCATTTCATAGGTGCCGTTGCCCAGGTCCTTGATAACGGAGTAGCTCTCTTCCATTTCGTTCTGGATTTCGCGTTCAACCAGGCGCTGGTAGGCGGCATAGAAGTGCTCGAACTCGTCGTCGACGTCAACGCCGTTAGCCTTGAGGTCGGCGGTTACGTTACCGCGCACCGACGAACCTGCTTTGCCTGCATATTCGATGCAGGCATTATTAACGGCCTGCTGGTGGCCAACGCTCTTCGACTTGAAGTTCACTGCAACGCCGGTCTGCTCGAAAGCGTCGTCGCCCAGGGTTTCGAGTTTTTCAAGATGTTTGGTCAGCGCGGATTCCATTGTGCGCGAGGTGCCGAAAAGTTTCCAGCCTTCTTTCTGATATTCTTTCATTTTGGCTTTCACTTCTTTCTTCACCTGCTTTTCCTGCTTTTTGGTGAGTTCGGCGGCATTTGCGGCGCCGAAAGTCAGACAAACGGCCATAAGGGCCATGATCAGCTTTTTCATAATTGTGGGTGTGGTTTAATGATTATGATATTTTAGTAAAACTTAGACTTATTTCTCAGTAACTATGATGTTGAATTTCTTCATGCCCATTTCGTCGTCGGCCCGGCGCGCCTTTATGAGCCACTTCATGAACTCGTCGGCGTTCTGAACCCTGAGCTGGCCGTCGGCACCGCTGCGGTCGAGCGCCTTCGAAAATTCATGGGGCGAGAACAGAACGTAGAGCTCCATGTTCTCAACCGGTTGCTCGGACGTAAGGGAGTATTCATCGGGCGTGCCAAGGGCCGTTTCGGTCTTGGCGGCAGAGAAAAACACGTAGTCGCGGTTGGCTTTGACCGGCACTTTGCCGGAGGTTGACGACACATAGGGCAGCAGGGTTATAACCTCCTGGCCCGAACGCAGATAGGCAGCCACATAGCCATTGACCGGTGCGCGGAACTTCATGAACAGGTCGTCGCCGGAGCGGAAGTCGGTCGACTCATATTGCTCCGTGAAACCGTTGCGCAGCGGCATGGCATAAAACTCCGGCGCCTTGTTTGAAAGCGCGCGGGCGCGGATGGTCACAGTGCAGGTAACTATCATCTGGCCGTCGTCGGTATACTCGAATTTATATTTTGGCTCGTCAACGTCGCCCAACCATTCGCCCTTGACCTCCGATTCCGAAAGGCTGCCGAAATAGTTCGACTCACTGCCGTTTGATATTTCGTCGCGGCTGATGTTAACTTGCGTCAGAACCGTTCCAAACTCTTTGGCAAGCGCCTGGATGCGCGCCTGCTCCAGAGCCTTGCGTTTGGCCGACAGGCGCGAATCATTGTCTTCGCCATAATACACCGCACGCCCTGTCAGGGTCTTGTCGGCCCTGACAGGCAATGCGGCAAAGGCGACCGCAAGCAGCAGCAAAACGAACCTCAGCCGCTTCATGGACGCAGATTCATAGTTGACCACAGCTGCGACATGTTGCCCGACAGGCTCACGCTCGGCGTCTGCGGCTTGGAGTTAACGAAGTTGCTCTGGCGCCTGACATTGTTGATAACGTAGTCGCTCAGCTCTTTGGGGGTAGTGTTGCCCTTGGTTTCCTGCAGGTGTTTGAGCAGATAGTAGGTAAACATACCGTGGTTCTTCTCGGCGTAGGGCATTGCGGTTTCCTTGTCGGAAGTAGCGCTGAGAATCATCATATTACCCTTGGGAGCTGAGGTTTTGGGCTTCATAACCACCGAACGGCCATCCTTGACAAGCATTTCGTTCGAAGTGCTTCGTTCGGCGCCGCTGAAGCATGCGTCGAGGAAAACCATAACGCTGGCGGCATTCATATCGGCGAGCTCATCGTAGAGCCTGTTCAGCGGCAGGCAACCGCCGGGAGCAGTTGCTGAGCCGTCGACCGGCAGGATATAGGCCTGCTTGGTGTTTTCGTCGGGGAAACCGTGGCCGGCGTAGTAAACAACAACGTCTGCTTTGCCGTCGAGAGCGTCAACGCGGTGCTTGAGGTTGTAGAGGGCACTGTAGATGGGCGAAAGGGTTGCGTCGTTCATGTAAATAATGTTGCTTTCGGGCATGCCCAAAACGCTCTGACAATAGTCCTTGACTGCCGCGCCGTCGTTATAGGCCGACGGAACGTTGGCTGCATAGGCATAGTTCTCGTTGGCGATGATGAGAGCCAGACGGTTTGCAGCGACTTTGTTGTTGTGCGGAATCTTTTCGTCAACATCGCTCTTGCGTCTTACGCGGATAACTTCGGCACTGCCGCCATTGCCGTTGCCGGGGCCCGGAGTGGGGTCTTGCGGCCCGAAGAATGCCGCCGGGTCGAATTCAATGCGCGGAGGCTCGTGGTAGGCCAGTGCCTTGTCGTTGTCGTACTTATATTGCTTACCCTCGGGGGTAACGACTGTTACCGACGCGATCTTAACGCCCTCTTCGTCGATGTAGTATTGCGGAGCGCGCAGGTCAATCGCCTCAAACACTGCCTTGAAGCTCTCGGCCTCATTGTTTTTCAGGGGCACCTGAACAACAATAGGGCCATAGTTTGAGTTGATTCTAAACAGCTCGTTCTGGGGGTCGTAGGGGAGCAGAGTCAGATTATTGAGGCGCAGGTTGCCGCCATAGGTGGTCAGGTAGGTTTCCGCCGCCTGGCGTTCAATGCGTTTGCGTTCCGCCTCGATTGTCGCGGAATTCACGCGTTCAAGATACTTCTCGGTGGTTTCAAACTCGCCTCGCTTTGCCCACTTTTTGAAATGGTCGTTCAGAAACTTTTCGGAGAACTCCCTGTAGGAAGGAGCGTCGACCGATGCGTTGGCATACGAAAGGTTCGAAACGGCGAAGTTCTTGCCGCCGGCATCGCCCGTGGCCATCATCGGCGGCATGAACACGTTGGCCAGCGGGTCCTCGCCCATGGCCGAGAGGCGGGCATTGACTTCGGCATACGACGACTTATCTTCCAGGCAGAGGTAGCATATGCCCAGGTGGCGCAGATAGAGCACCGCCGTGGGGTCGGTTTCGAGCACGGCGCGGAACTTCAGAACCGCAGCGTCGAAGAAGTTGCGGGCCTGGCGGCGCTGACGCTTGGCATCCTTTTCGTTCTCCTCGTTTTTGGCGCGGTTAAAGGCCAGAACAGCCATGTTGTAGTAACACATGCCGGAGTGCTTGGCAACGTTGAGCATGTTGGGCGACAGCTGTTCGATGGTGTTATACACATCAATAGCGCCGCGATAGTTCAGATGGTCCTCATAGAGCTTGGCCTGAAGGGTGAGCACCTGAATGTCGTTGGGGTGCAGGGCCAGCGCATGGGTCAGAAATTCCTGAAGGAACTGGGCATGGCCGCCGTCAACGCATGCGTGAATGCCGATTGAGGCAAACTCATCGTTCATAGGATATTGCTTAATAGCCTCCTGCATGAACGCAATGGCTGCCGGATAATTCTTCACCTCCAGAGCTGCGGCGCCCAGGCAGCGGTAAACGCTTTCGCGCCGGGCGGTTTCGCCGGTCGACAGGTAGAGCTTGCAATAGTCAATCGCCTTTTCGAAATCGCGGGTGTTATTGGCGTCGGAAACGGCGATAAAACACATGGTCGGAAACACCTCCGGGTCGCGGTTCCAGTGAACGTCGGCCATTTCGTCGAGCATCTGAGTGTCGAGATACTCGCGCGCAAAAGCCTTGAGGTCAGCCTGGCGGTTGTGCTTTGAATAATAGAACGCGCCGCGGAAAAGGTCGCTGTTGAGCTGCTTGAGAATATCCTTACACTGGAAATAGCCGCGGGTGTCGGGCGTTTGCAGGCGCAGGGTCTCAACCGTTTGGCGGTTCAGTTCGAGAGCCGATGGATAGAGCGTTTCATTATCCTCGCCGTTGAGTTTGCGCAGGCGGAAGTCGCTATAGAGTTCGGTTGCGAGTCTGGCCAGCGAATCGGGAGTGACGATAACAACGGTGTCCTCAACGACCTCAACCGTGTCGCCGAGCAGCTCGATTTCCTCGTCGTCGGCAATCAGCGCGGCCTCGGCCGAGGCCGCGCTGACAAGGGTTAAAAAGAATAGTATTTTTCTGAACGTCATTTTTTATAGTGAATCAATTTAAAAAGCGTCAACAAAAGTGATTTCAGCGGTGATGCGGCGGAATTGGCTACCTTTGCCTTCGGTCACGTTGATGTCGATGCGATAGTTGCTCTTCATCTGCTGAAGTTCCTTGATGTTGTCTTCAAGATACTTCTTCACGCCCTGGGCGCGCAGGAAGGCGAGCTGCTCGTTTTCGGTTATGCGGCCTTTGGGGGTTACGGTAACGGTTGTCAGTTCGCCGTTGTTATAGATAGGTTCTTCGTCGAAGTCGCCATAAACGCCGTCGTAGATAATCTTGCCTACGATCGGGCTGGAGTCGGCAGTGCCCGAGATGCGCACGTTGACCTTCTTGCCCTCCTTGACGTAGCGGGCCAGTTCGCCTTCGAGCGACTTGCGCACGATTTCAAGCATCGACGATGCGGCGCCGGATTCGTTGATGTGATATTTGCCGGGGCCGAAGTCTTCCTTGGCGGTGAAGCCGGGGTCTACTTCATAGGTGTAGCTGACCTTGTAGTTGAGAATGCGGTTGCCGTTGGCGTCATAGTCAGGAACCACCTCGCTGGAAACGTTGATGTTGGTGTGGTCGGAAATAACGTTCTGGCTCTTGGCCTCGGCAACGACCTCTTCCTGAATTTCGCGCAGGCGGATTTCTTCCATTTGTTGCTGCTCGATCAGGGCCAGCGAAACTTCATCGTCTTCCTCGTCGTCGACCATGAAGTTGAGTTCGGCGCGTTCGATGTTGTTATAAATATAGGTCTTGCCGTCGGCGGAGTTCAGCACTTCGGCATAGATCATTTCAAAGCGGTCGCTGTTGTCGACTGCATAGCGGGCATTGGTGAACTGCAGGTCGCCGGCGCTGGTAAAGTATTCGATGTCGTCGTTTTTAACCGGCAGGTAAATCGAAGGCATGTTGCTGAAGTTCACTTCGAGCAGTTCGTGGCGCTTGTCATATTCGCCCAGGGTCACCTCGGCCATGGCAAGCATGTCGGGAGCCAGGCGCGTGGCCACTTCATCTTCAAACAGGCGGCGCTGGCGGGCGCGGGTTTCGTCGTTGACACGGGCGCGATAGTCCTCGAGCGATTCATCGGGCATGCGCTTGAGCCATTCGTTCATCATTCGGGTAACTTCGTCGTTAACCAGCTTGTTATAGTAGGGCTGAAGATGCTCCATGCGCTTGAGGTCAACGGCGCGGTGGGTGGTGTAGGCCAGCAGGGTGTTCGACTTGGTGTCGGGAACGAACACAAGGTCTTTTACCTGACCGTAGTCAATATTATAGACCTCGCGGTCGGCATCGGGTTCAAGCAGATTGACAACCACGATGCTGCGGGGCGACTGAACAATGGCCATATATTTGCCGTCGAAGTTATAGCTGATGGCGCTGGCGTCGCCAACATCTTCGAGGGTATTTTTGATGATAAAGGTGCGGGTGTCGAAAATGCTCACCTGGCCGTCGTCGGTGGCAATGGCCAGTTCGGTGTCGTCGTCGGAAAACGCCATGTCGGTCACTCCGGTCTCAAAGTCCCACTGGTGGCGCACGTTCTTGTCTTCGAAATTATAAACGGTTACGCGGCGGCCGTCGGTAGTTGCCAGGTGATAGGCGTTTTTGCTGAGCACCATATCGGTTGCGGGGTGCTTGAGGGCAATCGTGTCGAGCTGGAAATATTTGCGGGCATCGAGAATGCGGGCAACGCTGTCGACTGCAACTACCAGGCTCACGCCGTCGGGGGTATAGACGGTCGACGTCGGGTTGCCGATTTTGGAGCGTTTGAACTTATGAACTATGGTGTTGAACTTCGTAACGTTGATAATCGAGAGGTTGTTGCGGCCCTTGCCGTCGACCGTCACTATGGCGCAGTTGCGGCCAATGGGGCTGATTGACAGGTGGCTGATGTCGTTGCCGATGTTGAGCACCGGGCGCCCGATGAGGTTATAGACATGGTTGGGAGAGTTGGAATATACCGTATAGGCGAAGCGGGTAACTTTTTCGGGATTATCGGGAAGTTTGAAATGATAGTCGGGCGTAACGACTGACTGAGCCGCCAGTTCCGTTCCGGCCATTATTGAAAACAGGGCGACTAACGCTAAGCATTTGGATAGTTTCATCGGGGTGTGGGTGTTTGAGAAATTATGTGTGAATGTGTGAATTATTGGCGTGTGTGGGTTAAAGCGGAAGCAGGTAAACCGGAATATTTTCGGGGGATTCGACCGGTTGGTTGCCGTCAATCAAGGCGTTGAGGCGCGTCAGCAGTTCGTCGATATCGAAAAAGAAGTCCGACATAATCATAATGTGCAGCTCATTCTGCCCGAGTCCTGAGCGCTGTTCGCGCGCCAGGAACTGGGTAGGCAGAATAGCGTAGCACCCAACGGGCTGCCCCAGTTCGGAAATGGTTACCGAACCGTCGGCCCCGTTGATTTTGAAAACATTGAAATATATTGGGTAAGATAAAGTGTTTTCAACCATAAAGCTCAGGCCGCCGGTTTCCAGATGCTGGCTCAGCACCGTTGCGTCGGGCTGCGAGGTTGTCTGACCCAGCGAGTCGCGCATGAGCAGATAGAGGCGCGAGGCGAGTTTGTCGATATCCATCTGGATGTTGCGGGCCTCAGGGTCGTAGACGGTCAGGGCGCGCGTAACCTTGCCCTTTTCAACGTAAACCACTCCCTCGGGAGCCTTGTCCTTTGTCAGACGCAGCTTGCCGTGGACCGACGAAGCGTTTGAGCGGGCCTTGCGGCGGGCATCGTAGATCAGACGCGAAACGCTGTAGAGCCCCGGAGTGGCGGCGGTGTAGATTTTGGAGTCCTTGGTGTCGAGAATGTTGAGCGACGCGCCGGTGCCGAGCATAACCATGTCGGAAGGCGCAAGGGTCATGTTCTTAACAACGGCAACGTTCTTGTCGTTGCGGGCCAGCTGAACCTGGCCGCTGACATCGCGGACTAAATAATCGGCTCTGAGCGGAGCAGCCGCAATGAGCAGGAGAGCAATGAGGGTAAAAATTCTTGACATAACGGACAATCTTATTCTTGTTTTTTGAATCTTTTATAAAGCTTTCCGGCATAGTGGGCCATGCCGTTCCATAAATCCAGCGCGAAGAAGCCGAAGGTGAGCATCAGCAGCGTGTAGGAAAAATCAATTATTATCTGCTTATCCACAAACAGATAGTACCCCACCCGGATAATCAGGTAGAGAACGGCTAACTGCGCTATGCGCATCCACAGGGCTCGCGCCGGGCTCTTGAAGGAGATGTTGGTGAAGCAGAGCAGAAAGCACAAAACAAAGGCTATGGCCATGTTGATTGCGCGCCCAACCACCCGATAGCCGGCGCCGCGCAGAATGGTGCTGACGGCATAGGCATGAATCAGCACACCGGGCATGTCGGGGTTGATTGGAGTGGCGTGAACGTCTTCCTTCTCGGCCAGCGAACCGATCAGCACTATTTTGCCGGCAATTTTGTCGGCATTGTCGGGCACTTCGTCGAGCGACATGGTGGTGAAGCTGCGGCTCGGATAGTCAATCAGCTCAACTTCGCGGCCGCGGGCCCGGATGCGGCGGGCGGATTCCGGGGCAGCCAATTCGGCCAGCGCCAGCGCCAGGGACCGGAGCGTGTCGCCCGAGGCGTCGATGAATTCGGGGCGGAAGGAGCGGACCGTTGCGCCGCTGAACTTGGTCGGAAAATTAACGACCCCGTGCAAGTGCGAACCGCGACAGTCGGGATAGAAGTAGGAATAGTCGTCGACCATGAAAGTTCCGGGCTTGCCGGGCGTTTCGCTGACGCCGACGGCCATTACCAGACTGGGCAGATTGTCCATGGCCTGGAGCAGCAGCTCGTCGTCGGGGCGCTCCTCGTCGAAAACAACGTCGAGCCCCACAGCCGCCGGCTCCATTTCGGAAATAACGGCCAAGGCATCGGCAATATCCTCGCGCTCGGCGTGGGCGATGTCGACCAGAACTATATCGGAGTCCAACGTGCGGATTGGCCGCGCATCGGCAACGATATGATAGAAATCAGTCAGATTGAAATCATTTTTGTCGGCGCCCGAAAGCATGGTGCCGGCCGAAAACGAGAATGGTTGGGTAAACAGCAGCGAAAGCAAATAGGCCAGAACGGTGATGAGCGATGCTCGCAACAGCCGACGGCCTAACTTTTCGCCTTTCAGTTGATTAG
Organism: uncultured Bacteroides sp.; assembly: GCA_964508865.1. Lineage (GTDB taxonomy): Bacteria > Bacteroidota > Bacteroidia > Bacteroidales > Muribaculaceae > UBA3263. Next base: position 28,590 of record CAZDVP010000009.1, read on the forward strand.
GCGAAGCGCCAGGATTGGGGGGGGTAATTTGTTGGCTATCAGCCACTTGATTCGCTTTCATGATTGCACTGATGCAGATTGGATGCTGCAAAGATAGTAATTTTCAGTTAATTACCCAAATTTTTCGGCAGCCTAATCGGCGGATTTGGCCGTTATGGATTATTTGCGTAACTTTGCGGCGCAAAAATGATTAAAAGAACCAAGATTTATCGCGAATGATTTCTGTTAATAACCTGGGCATGCAGTTTGGCAAACGCGTGCTGTTTCAAGACGTGAACATGAAGTTTACCCCCGGCAACTGCTATGGGATAATCGGTGCGAACGGCGCCGGCAAATCAACGCTGATGCGCATATTGTCGGACCAGCTCTCGCCAACCCACGGCAACGTTACGCAAGGCCCCGGCGAGCGCATGAGCGTTCTGGAGCAGGACCACTTCAAGTTCGATGACTGCACGGTGCTGGAAACGGTTATGCGTGGCCACACCGTTCTCTGGGACATTATGCAGGAAAAAGACGCACTCTATGCCAAACCCGACTTCAGCGATGAAGACGGCGTGCGCGCCGCCGAGCTCGAAGAAAAATTTGCCGAACTCGAAGGGTGGAACGCCGAAAGCGACGCCGCCGCCCTGCTCTCCGGCCTGGGAATCAAGGAGGAGAAGCACCAGATGCTGATGCGCGACCTCAGTGGTAATGAAAAAGTGCGCGTGCTGCTCGCCAAGGCTCTGTTCGGCAACCCCGACAACCTGCTGCTCGACGAACCGACCAACGACCTCGACCTCGAAACGGTCAGCTGGCTGGAAGATTACCTGTCGAAGTTCGAAAACACGGTGCTGGTGGTTAGCCACGACCGCCACTTCCTCGACTCGGTCTGCACCCACACCCTCGACATTGACTATAACAAAATGACGCTCTTTGCCGGCAACTATTCGTTCTGGTATGAGTCGTCGCAATTAGCTCTGCGCCAACAGCAGCAGCAAAACAAAAAAGCTGAGGAAAAGCGCAAGGAGCTGCTGGAGTTCATTCAGCGCTTCTCGGCCAACGTTGCCAAATCGAAGCAAACAACCTCGCGCAAAAAAATGCTCGAAAAGCTCAACGTCGAGGAGATTCAGCCTTCGTCGCGCCGCTATCCGGGAATTATCTTCACCCCCTCGCGCGAGCCGGGCAACAAGATTCTCGAAGTCAAGGGTCT
>CAZDVP010000010.1:0-27666 GCA_964508865.1 uncultured Bacteroides sp.
GCATGTATCAGACCCACGAAGGCATGAGCAAACTCTATGAAGTAAGCTGCGAAGAACTCGACTACCTCAACGACCTGGCCAAGGAATGCGGCGTTACCGGCTCGCGCATCATGGGCGGCGGTTTCGGCGGTTGCACCATCAACCTCGTTAAGGACGACCTCTATGAACCGTTCGTTTCCGTAGTAACCAAGAAGTTTGCTGAAAAATATGGCCACGAACCGAAAATCTATCCTGTAATCATTTCCGACGGTGCACGTCGTCTCTCCGAATAATGAAAATAGAAAAAACAACCGTCCCCTCCAAGAAGGGCGACATCACCCTTATAACCCTTACTAACGATTGCGGCGCAAAGGTTACGCTCAGCTCCCTGGGCGCCGCCATCGTTGGCGTTGAGGTTCCCGACCGCAACGGCGTGCTGGCCGACGTGGTGCTCGGCTATGCCGACCCTACCGACTATTACTACGACGGCCCCTGCGCCGGCAAGGTTCCCGGCCGTTATGCCAACCGCATTGGCCGCGGCCACTTTGCTCTCGACGGCAAGGACTATCATCTGGCTATCAACAATGGGCCCAATGCTCTCCATGGCGGTCCCGAAGGTTTCCAGAACCAGATCTGGGACGTTGAAGTGCTGGCCGATAACTCAGTGAAGTTCACCTATAAGGCCGCCGACGGCGAAGAAGGCTATCCCGGCAATATGGTCACTTCTGCAACCTATAGCTGGAATGACCACAACGAACTCTCCCTGAAGCTCGAGGCCGAAACCGATGCGCCAACCATCGTGAACCTCACCAACCACGCCTATTTCAATCTCGCCGGCCACGATGCAGGTTCCGTGCTCGACCACGTTCTGACGCTCGACGCCCACCTCTATCTGCCCACCGACGAAACCCTCGTTCCGACCGGCGACCTGGTTTCGGTTGCCAACACTCCGATGGATTTCACCCAGCCGAGAACCATCGGCGCCGACATCCATGCCGAATATCCCGCGCTGACCTATGGCAAGGGCTACGATAACTGCTATGTTATCGACGGCTGGAATCAGGGCACCGAGCGTCGCGCCGCCCGCCTGGAAGACCCCAAGAGTGGCCGAGTGCTCGAGGTGTTCACAACTCAGCCCGGCGTGCAGGTCTATACCGGCAACTGGCTCGCAGGCTCGCCCAACAACAAGGCCGGCCGCCCCTATGAGGACTACGAAGGCGTTGCTATCGAATGTCAGGGTTTCCCCGACGCAATCAATAAGCCGCAGTTCCCCAGTGTGGTTCTCCGTCCCGGCGAAAAATATGATCAAACCATCACATTCAAGTTCAGCTATAAGTAATGAAACCCACTCTTTTTGTTCTCGCTGCAGGCATGGGCTCGCGCTATGGCGGCCTTAAGCAGCTCGACGGTGTTGGCCCCAACGGCCAGACCATCATGGACTACTCCATCTACGACGCTATCCGCTCCGGATTCGGCAAAGTCGTTTTCGTTATCCGCAAAGATTTCGAACAGGACTTCCGCGAAAAAATCCTTAGCAAATATGAAGGCCACATTCCCGTGGAACTCACTTTCCAGGCTATCGACAATCTGCCCGAAGGCTACACCTGTCCGGCCGACCGCACCAAACCCTGGGGCACCAACCACGCCGTTCTCATGGGCAAGGACGTTATCAAGGAGCCGTTTGCCGTTATCAACGCCGACGACTTCTATGGCCGCAACGCCTTTGAAGTTATTGCCAAGGAACTCTCGAAAGAACATGACCGCAAGGGCGACTACTGCATGGTTGGCTTCCGCGTAGGCAACACCATGACCGAAAACGGCTCGGTTGCCCGCGGCGTTTGTGAAAACAAGGACGGCCTGCTCACTTCGGTTGTTGAGCGCACCGCCATTTCCTATGACCCCGAACACCGCATCACCTTCACCGACGAAAACGGCCAGGTTCAGTATCTCGACCCCAACACTCCGGTTTCGATGAACCTCTGGGGCTTCACTCCCGACTATTTCGACTATTCGGAACGTGAATTCAAAAAATTCCTCGACAAGGACCTCAACACCCCCAAGAGCGAATTCTTCATCCCCCTCTGCATCGACGCTCTCATCAACAACGGCGAAGCAACCGTTAAGGTGCTCGACACCGACTCCAAGTGGTTCGGCGTGACCTATGCAGCCGACCGTCCCGGAGTTGTTGAAAAGCTCGCCGCCCTCCATGCTGCAGGCGAATATCCCGAAAACATGTTCAACTAATCGTTGACCTCCTGATTTAATAAGCGGTGCCTGCCATTGAGGAGGGCACCGCTTATTTGTGTATTAGGTGAAAAAGTCGTAAATTTGCACAAAATCTATAAACCAATTATGAAGAATTACTTGATTATTGCGCTGATGCTTTGCATCGGTTTGCTGGGCAGGGCCGAAGAACTGACCGTCGGGCTCGCCGGCAATGCCTATGTGGTCAATGCCCGCTCCGGGGCGCAGATTTCCGGCGATGGCCTGGAGCACTGGACTAATCCCGAATCGGTTGTCAGCGTTTATTTCTACCTTCATCAGCCCCAAAAGGTTGAGCTTTCGCTGTTGGCCAAAGGCCACTCGCAAATCAAGGTGAGCTATGGCAAGCAGACGTTCAACGTGAACCTGCAGTCGCGCGATTTCGCAACAGTTCCGGTCGGCACTATTGATGTCCGCAAGCCGGGCTATGTCCGCATCGACCTTCAGGGTGTTTCGAAAATCGGCCGCAGCTTCGGCGACGTCAAGCAGCTGATTGTCGGCAACGTTGAAGGCCGGAGCAGCTATGTTCATGATTTTTCTGACTACTGGGGTCGCCGCGGCCCGTCGGTACACTTGGCCTACACATTGCCAGAGGGCGACACCGAGTGGTTCTACAATGAAGTCACCGTGCCCAAAGAAGGCGAAACGATGCATAGCTACTATATGGCTGCCGGTTTCGGCCAGGGCTATTTCGGCATGCAGTTCAACTCGCCCACCGAGCGCCGCGTGCTCTTTTCAGTGTGGAGCCCGTTTGACACCCAGGATCCCCGCAATATTCCCGATGACCAGAAAATTCGCCTGCTCCGCCGCGGCAAGGATGTTCACATCGGCGAGTTCGGCAACGAAGGCTCGGGCGGCCAGAGTTATCTGCGCTATCCATGGAAAGCCGGCGAAACATATAAGTTCCTGATGCAGGTGCGCCCCGACGGCGAGGGCAACACGGTTTACACCGCCTATTTCTATGCTCCGGAGGAGAAGCAGTGGCGACTGATTGCCTCGTTCCTGCGTCCGCAAACCGACACCTGGTATACCAACGCCCATAGCTTTCTTGAGAACTTCAACCCCGAGCAGGGCTATTTGTCGCGCAAGGTGATGTTTGGCAACCAGTGGGCGCGCAGCAAGGAGGGCAAATGGACCCGCATAACTGATGCTAAATTTACCCACGACGCCACTGCCGGGGCCGGAGTTCGCCTTGACTATCAGGGCGGCGAGGCCGGCGGCAACAAGTTCTACCTGAAAATGGGCGGCTTCTTCAACGAGTCCGTTCCGATGGGCACCAAGTTCCACTGCAAACCCACCGGCACCGCCCCCGAAATCGACTTTCCCTCCCTCGAAACCCTCTAAGCCTTTCCGGCTTCCGGAAAATGTTGAGAATTTGTCGCAATTATTGTTTTTCAAAATAATTGCGACAAATTCTTTTGTATTTCAAAAATATTGCCTAACTTTGTAGCAGAAAAGAATATTTTATGCACATAATTTCTCATAGAAAGATCAAAGAATTCTATGAGTCGCCCGGAAATGGCGATTCGAGAATTGCATTGGAGCGCTGGTATGACATAGCCCAGCAGGCTCATTGGCATAATCTTTCGGACATAAGAAATGACTTTCCAGCAACCGACTATGTTGGAAATCAGCACTATGTGTTTAATATCAGAGGCAACAACTATAGGCTCGTGGTTGTTATTAAATTTACTATCGAACGCATTTTCGTTCGATTTGTCGGCACTCATGCCGAATATGATAAAATTGATTGTTCAACCATTTAGGTAGAAGTATGGAAATAACAAAACAACAATATGAGTATGCTCTTAACCGCGTTGAGGAACTATTGCCGCTGGTAACCGATGAAACACCGGCAACGGATAAGGATGCCGTTGAATTGACAATTGTTTCAGACGTGGTTGAAGCCTATGAGAAGAAGCATTATCCAATAGAGAAACCGACTATCGGTGAGTTGATTAGTCTTTCAATTGAAGAGAAGGGAATGACTCAGAGTCAGCTTGCCAGAGAGCTTGGTGTCAGCCCGTCGAGAGTCAGCGACTATATTTCGGGGCGAGCCGAACCAACGCTGCGGATTGCGCGTGCAATTTGCGTGATTCTCGGAATCGCACCTGCGGCTATTCTTGGTCTTTAACGGCGTTTTTATAGGGAAATTTGGCCGTATAGGCAATAATGTGTAAATTTGCAGTATAATTACTTGAAAATTATGACTGAAACCAGCAAGTTGCTGCTCGACGTTAAGGGGCTGCGTGCCTCAATCGACGGCAAAGAAATACTCAAGGGCGTTGACTTTCAGGTGCGCCCGGGCGAAGTTCACGCCATTATGGGCCCCAACGGCTCCGGCAAGTCGACCTTTTCGGCCGTTTTGGCCGGCAATCCCGCCTATGAACTCCTTGGCGGAACGGCCACTCTCAACGGCAAGGACCTGCTGAGCCTTTCGCCCGAAGACCGCAGCCACGAAGGGCTGTTCCTGTCATTCCAGTATCCGGTTGAGATCCCCGGCGTTTCAATGACCAACTTCATGCGCGCTGCGGTCAATGCCAAGCGCAAATACTTCGGCCAGCCGCCCATGCCCGCGGGCGAATTCCTTGCGTTGATGAAGGAGAAGCGCAAGGTTGTGGAACTCGATGCAAAACTGGCCTCGCGCCCAGTTAACGAGGGTTTCAGCGGCGGCGAAAAGAAGCGCAACGAAATCTTTCAGATGGCCGTGCTGGAACCGAAGCTGAGCATTCTCGATGAAACCGACTCGGGCCTCGATATCGACGCCCTGCGCATAGTGGCCGAAGGGGTCAATAAGCTCAAAACGCCCGAAACCGGCACCATAGTGATTACCCACTATCAGCGTCTGCTCGACTACATAAAGCCCGACTTCGTTCATGTGCTCTACAAAGGGCGTATTGTTCGCAGCGGAGGCCCGGAACTGGCTCTTGAACTCGAGGAGCGGGGCTATGACTGGATTAAAAACGAAATTGACGCTGCGGAATGAGCGTTTCAGTAGACCAATACGTTGAGCTCTATGGCTCAATGAGCGAGCAAACCGGTCCGCGTCCGGCCGAGCTGGAGGCCCTGCGCGCTGCCGGACCGCTCGACGACGCTTTCGCACCGACCGACTATGGCGTCAACGCCCGGCGCCTGCTGCTGAATGTTGATGTGGCGCGCAGTTTTGGCTGCGATGTGCCCGCCATCAGCGCTGCTCCCGCCGCTGTTGTCAACGATATTTTCGCCGCACCCAAGCGGCTGGCCGAGCGTTTGCCCGAAGGTGTGACCTTTATGTCGCTGCGCCAGGCTGCCGCCGTTCATCCTGAATGGCTTGCCGAAATCGGCAGCGCCGGCATCGACGACGCAGAAACAAGGCTTAACGACTTGCTCTGGACCGACGGCGTGCTGCTGCGCGTTGCTCCCGGAGTGGTGTGCGAGAAGCCCTTGCAGCTGGTCAATGTTTTCTCCGCGCCGGTCGACCTGATGGCCGTGCGCCGGCTGTTTATTTCGCTCGGCAAAGGCTCGGAGGCCAAACTGCTGGTGTGCGACCACACTCAGGATTCCGAGCGCCGCTACCTGTCGGCCGAGCTCATCCGCGTAAACCTGGCCGACGGCGCTCAGCTGAGCCTTGACTTCATCGAAGAATCGTCGGCGCTAACAACCCGCCGCTCAACGCTCAATGCCTCGCTCGGAGCCGACTCCGCCCTGCGCTGCACTGCCGCCACGCTCAGTTGCGGCGACACGCGCATGCGCGTCTGCGTTGACATCAACGGCCGCGGCGCCCGCGCCGAAGTCAACGGCATGGTAATTGCCGATGCCGAGCAGCGCGCCGCGTTTTCAACCGCCATTCTTCATCACGCCGAAAACACCTCCAGCTCCCAGCTGTTTAAATACGTTGCCGACGGCCGGAGCCACTGTTCATTCACGGGCCGCATAGTCGTTGACGAAGCCGCGCGCTTCACCGACGCCCACCAGACCAACCGCAATATGCTCGCGTCGGCCACGGCTACCATGCACGCCGAGCCGACCCTTGAAATCTATTGCGACGAGGTTCAGTGCAGCCATGGCGCCGCTACCGGCCAGCTCGACTCCAACGCGTTGTTCTATATGCGTCAGCGCGGCATTCCCGAGGAGGTTGCCCGCCGCATGCTAATGGAGGCGTTTGTTGGCGACGTTATCGACTCGGTTCATATCCCGTCCCTGCGCGAACGGCTCCACCACCTGGTCGAACGCCGTTTTTCGGGCCTGGGGGCAACCTGCGCCGACTGCTCGTTGAATCAATCAGAAAGCTGCGCTAATGTTTAACGTTGAAAGCATACGCGCCGAGTTTCCGGCGCTCGACCGCGAGCTCTATGGCCGGCCGATGGTTTATTTCGACAATGTTGCAACGTCGCAGACTCCGCGGCGCGTTGTCGATGCCATAACCGCGGGCTATTTCGGCGCCAAGGCCAACGTTCACCGCGGGGTGCACACCCTCAGCCAGGAGGCCACCGCCCTGCAGGAACAGGCCCGCGAGCGCGTGCGCCAATGGCTCAACGCCGAATCGGCGCAGGAAATAATCTTTACGCGCGGAACAACCGAGGCCATCAATCTGGTGGCATCGTCGTTTTGCGCCGGTCTGAGCGAGGGCGACGAAATCATTCTGACCGTTATGGAGCACCATGCCAACATCGTTCCGTGGCAGCTCCAGGCGCAGCGGCGCGGCCTTATAATCAAGGTTGCGGGCATCAATGCCGACGGTTCGCTGAATCTCGATGAGTTCCGCTCGCTCTTTTCGCCGCGCACCCGCTTGGCGGCGTTTTGCCATGTCAGCAACGTGCTCGGCACTGTCAATCCGGTTGCCGAAATGATTGCCGAAGCCCACCGCCACGGCGTTCCGGCGCTGGTCGACGGTGCACAGGCCGTGGCCCATATGCGCCCCGACGTGCGCGCCATCGATGCGGACTTCTACGCTTTTTCGCTCCATAAAATGTATGGTCCTTCGGGCATCGGTGTGCTCTATGGGCGCCGCTCGCTGCTTGAGGCCATGCCGCCATATCAGGGTGGGGGAGAGATGATCGCCCACGTGAGTTTCCAGGGAACCACCTTTGCCGAGCTGCCTTATAAGTTCGAGGCCGGAACGCCCGACTTTGTCGGCATCGGCGCCCTTCCGTCGGCGCTCGATTTCATGGAGCAGACAGGTGTAGAGGCCATTGCCGCCCATGAACATGAACTGCTCGACTATTGCACGCGCCGCATGGCCGAAGTGCCCGGCATTACGATTTACGGCACCGCCCCCGGCAAAGGACCCGTTATTTCCTTCAACCTTGCCGGCGCCCACCACTACGACGTGGGCATGCTGCTCGACAAGCAAGGCGTTGAAGTCCGCACCGGCCACCATTGCGCCCAGCCGCTGATGCATGCCCTCGGGATCGAAGGAACCGTGCGTCTGGGCTTCGCGGCATATAACACCGCCGCCGAGGTCGACCGCTTTATTGATGCACTGAAACGCACTGCAATGATGCTATGAAAATTCTCGTTACCGGAGCTGCCGGCTTCATTGGCGCCGCGGTGAGCAAACGCCTGCTCGAACTGGGCCATGCGGTTGTGGGGGTCGACAATCTCAACGACTACTATTCTCCCGAACTCAAACTCGAGCGCCTGGCCAACATCGGCCCGCAGCTTGATTTCCGCAAGCTCGATATTGCCGACCGCGGCGAAATGGAGCAGCTCTTTGCAACCGGACATTTCGACGTGGTCATCAACCTCGCCGCCCAGGCCGGAGTGCGCTATTCGCTTCAGAATCCTTATGCCTACGCCGAGAGCAACCTCATCGGCTTCCTCAACATTCTCGAAGGCTGCCGGCGCAGCGGGGTAGGGCATCTGGTCTACGCTTCGTCGAGCTCGGTCTATGGCCTCAACGAGGAAGTGCCCTTCCGCGAGGAGCATAAAACCGACAGCCCTGCCAGCCTCTATGCCGCTACCAAGAAGAGCAACGAGCTTATGGCGCATGCCTATACCCACCTCTATGGCTTCCCCACAACCGGGCTGCGCTTCTTCACGGTCTATGGCCCATGGGGGCGGCCCGACATGGCTCCCTATCTTTTTGCCGACGCCATAATTTCCGGACGACCCATCAAGGTGTTTAACAGCGGCCAAATGATGCGCGATTTCACATATATCGACGACGTTGTGGAAATAGTTGTTCGCGCGGCCACTTCGGAACCAACGCGCCCGTTCCGCGTGTTCAATGTGGGCAATTCCAGTCCGGTGGTTCTCGGCGACTTCATTGCCGAAATCGAGCGTGCTGCCGGCCGCGAGGCCGTCAAGGAGTATCTGCCCATGCAGCCGGGCGATGTGCCGGTGACTTATGCCGACTCGTCGGCCGCCTTTGCCGAATTCGGTTTCCGCCCTCAAACGCCCCTTCGCGCGGGCATTGAGCGCACCGTTGGCTGGCTCCTTCCGCGCCTGCGCAAATAAATTTTGCCGCCCGCAAAAAAATTATTATCTTTGCGGGAAATTGGACAAATTAGTCCAATAAGCCCTATAGAGAATATCCTTAATAATCATACCAGTCAAAACAATCTATGAGTAAATCTTGTTGGAGCAGCGCTGCTCTATGCTTGATTCTGGGCCTGGCGCCATTTGCAGCCGGTGCGCAGTCGGTTATTTATCCCGGGCCCGTGCAGCCCGGTGTGGCCTCGGTCAGCGAAGCCGACGGCACCTACACTCTGAGCAACGACCTGCTTTCGGCCTCGTTTGTCAAACAGGGCCGGACGCTCGTTTTCGGTGGCTGCGAAGCCATGAATCTCAACCCTGGAACCGAGCTGTTCGTTATCAACCTCGGCAACGGAACCAGCCTGCCCGCATCGGCCATGACCATGACTTCGGTCAAGGTTGAAGGCCTATCGGCCGACCAGGCCTCATTCAAGGGCTCCGAGCATTTCGACGGCCAGTCTATAGTTGCGGAATTCACCGGCGGCGGCCTGAACGTTCAGTGGCGCGCCCTGCTGCGCGACGGTTCACACTACCTGCGCACCGAAATGAAAATCACCCCCTCGGCCGGCGATGTGGCCATGGGTTCAATCGTTGCCATGACCTACGATGTTCAGAACATCGAGGGCAACACTGCCCCGGTGGTGGTCGGCAACACCCGCGGCCCCGTTATTGCAAGCAGCCGCATTTTTGCCGGCGTTGAGACCCCGATGGCTCACAACACCGTGCTTTCCCCTAACTCCGGCCTCGACACTTTCACTCCCCAATCCTGGACTCCCGAGTCGTTCAGCTGGGTCCCCGGCCAGGAAACTCCCGAAGCAATAACCAACCTGAAAACCCTTTCCGGCTCCAAAAACATCAAGACCACCGACGTGGTCGCAACCCGCGGCTACCTGGCTTTCCGCGATGCCGGCGAGCAGACCATTACTTTCCAGTATGCCTCCGGCACCCACGGCCTGAATGTTGTCGGCGTTGACGTTTGCGACCCTCAATCGGGCGCCGTGGTGACTTCCGACTATCACGCAGGTTTCACCGGCAGCAAGGCTCAGAACAACGTTTACACCATCAACATTCCCGAAACCGGTGCATACCTTGTTCGCTACTTCATCGAAACCCTAACCGAAACCATCACCTCCAGCGGCGACATTGCCTATAGCGGTAGAGTCGCTCAGCCCGAGCTGGTGTTTGGCGACGCTCCGGCGCGCGTTCGCCGCGTGCTCTCCGCAACCGACCGCAACACCATGCAGGATGGCTCCGTTGAAACCGACTCCTGGACCGGAACTTCCTGGACCAAAATCGGTGCCGACAACGTTCCTGCCCGCATCAAGGAGCTGGGCGTGGTTGCCGCCAATGTCCGCTATATGGACCGCCCGGTCAAATTCATCGGCGACGCAACGCTGACTGTTGAGTTCCTCTACACCTCCGGCAACCACCGCCTCGACATTTGCGGCATCGAGCTTATCGACGGCGACGGCAACACCGCCGTTTGCGACTACCACCTCGGCTACACCGGCAATCTGAAATCAGACAATATCTATAAAATTGAGATTCCCAACGGCGGCGAATACACCCTGCGCTACTGGGCACACAACGCCGACAACGCCCTGTCGACCAACGGCAACATCAACCTCACCTACGACAAAATCTACACCATCTACCTCCCCGCGCCCGAATCGCAGGTGATTCAGGGCGAATGGAAGCGCCCCATAACACTTGCCGCCGGCAAGACATGGGAGGTCAGCGCCGTTGTCGGCCTGGTTGCTCCCGGCCAGCAGCGCCGCTCGGTTGCCTGCTATGTTGACCGCGAACGCGCCGTTGCGTGGCGTCCGTTCCCGATGTATAACAGCTGGTTTGAACTCAACATCAACCGCAAGGACGACCCCACCTATGACACTCACTTCACCTCCGCCCAGTGCGTCGATGTTGTCAGTCAGTGGGAAAAGAACCTCTACAAGGAATTCGGCGCCAACATTGAGGCCTTCCTCTGGGACGACGGCTGGGACGAATGGGGCACCTGGGATTTCAACAAGAACTTCCCCAACGGATTCTCGGAAATCGACGCAGTCGCAACCGCAATGAACACCGGCATCGGCACCTGGCTCGGCCCGGTTGGTGGCTACGGCAAGAGCGGCAACAGCCGCCGCGCCTACTGGAACGGCAAAGGCGGCATGACGCTCAGCAATCCCGCCTACTACGACGTGTTCCTGACCCAGTGCAGCCGCTTTATGAACGACTATGACTTCCGCATGTTCAAGTTCGACGGCATCAGCTCCAAGTTCGCCGCCTATGGCCCCGACGCCAGCAACGAGGAGGGCGCCGAAGGTATCATTGACATCGAGCAGCGCCTGCGCGAAATCAAACCCGACATTTTCCTCAACACCACAGTCGGCACCTGGGCTTCGCCCTTCTGGTACCGCATTTCGGACTGCACCTGGCGCCAGGAAAATGACTACGGCAAAATCGGCAATAACTCCATTGACCGCGAGCAGTGGATAACCTATCGCGACCGCCTGATTTATCAGAACTACGTTAGCGGCTCGCCTCTCTGCCCGATCAACTCCGTTATGAGCCACGGCTTCATTCTGACCACCCACGAAAACCCCTGCAAATACAGCCAGAACTACGACGCTGTTCTGCGCGAGCTCCGCTGCGCTTTCGTTTCGGGTTCGACCATGGTTGAACTCTATGCCGACTATGAACTGCTCAACAACATTGTTGGCAACGGCGTCAAGGGCAAGCTCTGGGAAGATATTGCCGAGTGCATTTTCTGGCAGCAGAACAATGCCGACGTTCTGGCCGACGCCCACTGGGTAGGCGGCAACCCCTGGACCGGCGCCGAGCATCAGGTCTACGGCTGGGCAAGCTGGAACGGCACCAAGTCGACCCTGGCCCTGCGCAACGGCGACAACAACACCAAGACATTCAAAACCACCCTGCGCCAGGCGCTCGAATTTCCCGCCCACATCAGCGGCACAGTTCGCCTCAAACACTCCTTTAAGGCCCAGACCCCCATTGAAGGCCTCCCGCTCGACACTCCCATCAACATCGACGAGGAACTCACTCTGACCCTGCCCGGCTCGAGCCTTTTCTGCTTCGACGGCATCGAGGGCAACACCGAATGGCCCGTATACCCCAACCATGGCCAGGGCTCGATTGAGCAGATTGCAGCCGAAAAGACCAACGCCGACTCTGCGATCTACGATCTTCAGGGACGCCGCGCGGCAGCCAATCCCGCCCCCGGCCTCTACATTAAAGGCGGCCGACTGATTCGCCTCTGATTTGATTCCCTTTGAGCGCCCGCTTTGCAGAAAAGCGGGCGCTTTTTTCATGTTTAAAAACATTTTTGCGTGTTTTTAGGCCGCTTTTCAGTGTTAAGCTTTGCAAAATTGAGAAATTTTGCGTAAATTTGCAGTAATAAAACCGCAGAGGCGGCAGTTTATCTTAAAGATTCCTTACCTTAATTGGGCCCCTTATTTAGAAAGTAATACTCACTAATTATTTCACAATTCTACAACAAACCGTTATGAAGAAAACAGTTATGTTTCTTTCGGCTTTGGCAATGACTGCCAGCGTTTACGCTGCCGACAAGTTCGAAGCAGGCACTGCCGACGCACCGAACTATTATGTTCTGAAGGCCGGTCGCGGCACTCCCTATCTCGCATACTATTATGATGCCAATGATAGCGAAGCCAGACTTACCACCGGCAATGGTGAAGAGGTAAACCTTTATCGTACTGACAACCTCTCCCAGGAGAACATTTGGGTTGTTATTCCCGGCGAAGCTGAAGGTACCGTTAAGGTTATCGCTTACCCTACCTATGGCGCTAATAACCGCGGCCTGATGAACTTCCTGAAAGGTGAATCTGCTTCCACCCTTTCCGGCGCAGTTGCAACTTGCGTAAAAGCGAAAGACATCTATCCTACCTATAACGCCAACGGCACTGTAAGCCTCTCGATCAACACTGCCGAAGGTTACATTAAGACTGAAGTTACCGGCGCGGATCCGGTGTATGACTACTACACTCTCGACGCCTCTAACGGTTCTAACTTCTGCGGTAACTGGGTTCCCGGTGATGCCGGCACCAGCTGGACTGCCTATAAACTTGACCTGACCAACGGCGTTGACGCTGCTCTGGCTGCCGTAGATGCTGCCATCGTTAAGGAAGCGGCACAGGCTCTGGTTGAACAATATATCGGTTTCTTCCAGACTTATATTGAAAGTGTGCCCTGGGTTGCCGAAGAACTTCAGGCTGGTGTAGATGCCCTCAAGGGTTATGACCCCACTGCTAACTATTCGGCTGATGTTGACAGCATTTGGGCCCTTTACACCTCGAATGCATCCGCAGCTCTGAACACCATGTTTGCCGGCAAGCAGATTGCAGTTCAGAACCTGCGTCGCGCCAATGGCGGTAAGACTGCTTATCCCGCTGCTGATGCAGCTGCTGGCAACTTCCCGATGGTAGACTCCTACACTTCTAACCCTGCTGCTGTATTTATTCTCGAATCTGCCGAAGAAGGTTATTATTTCTATAATGAAAACCAAAAAGTTTTCATAGGTCTTGATGCAAGCGGCAATGTTATTACTGTTGATGCGAAGGAAAATGCTCATGCCATCAAATTCTTGCTCAATGCAAATGGCGGTTTTGTTGGTGTTAATATGCTCCTTCCCGGCGTTACCGATATGAGCGCTATCAATGCTGATAACAATGCATCTTCGAAACTCGTTCTCTGGTATGCTGCCGATGGTGGCTCCATCTGGGCTATCTATGATGCAAGCGAAGAAGCTCAGGTAAAGGATGCGATTGCTGCCAATCTCGCCAATCTTGAAGCCTATGCCGCTTCTGTTCCTGATATGGTTGCCAATATCCTGAATATCGCTATTGATAACATCAAAGCTCTTAACCCCGCTGAAACCACTGCAGCTGCTGTAAATGAAATTGCCGATAAGGCTATGGCTGATGCTAATAACCTCCTTCTGACCGGTATGAACGGCATCAAGCTGACTCTGCGCAACCTCCGTCAGAACAAGTTCGTAAGCGTTGCCGACGGCCAGTGGGCTTACTCTGAGTTCAACGATGTTGCTGAAACCGTGTTCACCTTCAAGGCTCAGGAAGACGGCGGTTATATCCTCTATAACGAAGCTGGCAAGCTCTATATCGGCAATGTTGAAGAAGAGACCAATGCCGAAGGTAAAGTTACTCAGCGCAACATTCTTGGCACCGACAATGAAGCAGATGCAATGACTCTCTATCCCTTCCTCAGCAAGGGTGGCAACTTCACCGGCGTAGCTCTCTCCGTTGAAGCTGAAATCAAAGCAAACTGCACGGCAATCAACACTAACACCAACACTAAGATTCTGCATACCTATTCCGCTAACGATGCCGGTTCGATTTTCGCTCTGATGGCTCCCGACACCGTTCTGGCTATCGACGAAGTTAAGGCTGCAGGCGTGAAGATGCAGGGCATCTATGACCTGAGCGGTCGCAAGCTCGTTGCTCCCGTTAAGGGCATCAACATTATCAACGGCAAGAAAGTACTTGTTAAATAACAAGTTCCCCTGATTAACCAAATTCGGTGAGACTGACTCCAATTCAAGTATATGGGTCAGCCTCACCGTTGCCTAAAAATTATCATTCAAATAAACCAACCAATTATCAATGAATAGTAACAATTTTGATTGGCGGAAAGGCTTAATATTTGCCGCGGCCCTTGCATTAGTGGCCCCCGTCAGCACCTACGCTTTGCCGCAGCCGTCGAGCGCATCAGCTCCTGCAACGGCCGCCAAGCGTACGATTACCGGCGTTGTTGTCGACGCACAGGACGGCGAACCGCTCCCCGGCGCTACCGTTTCGGTTGTTGGCGACAAGAATGCTATCACGGCTACCGATATCGACGGTAACTTCTCGCTCAATATTGCCTCGAGCAAGAAAACCGTTCTTCTGGTCAGCTACGTAGGTTATAATGAAATGCGTGTTCCGGTCGATGACCTGGGATTCGTTAAAGTTGAGCTGAAAGGCTCGAGCAACACCCTCGACGAAGTGGTTGTTGTCGGTGCCGGCACTCAGAAGCGTGTGTCGGTGACCGGTGCCATCACCTCGGTTAAGGGCGATGACCTGCGCATGCCCGCAGGCAACCTCACCACTGCCCTGGCCGGTAAAATCGCCGGCGTGGTTGCTTCAACCCGAAGCGGCGAACCCGGCAGCTCGGCTGAATTCTTCATTCGTGGTATCGGAACCTTCGGTGGCCGTCAGACCCCGCTGATTCTGCTCGACGACGTTGAAATCTCGGCTTCCGACCTCGACTATATCCCCGCTGAAAACATCGAATCGTTCTCGATTCTGAAAGACGCATCGGCAACCGCTATCTATGGTTCGCGCGGCGCTAACGGCGTTATGATCGTCAAGACCAAAGGCGGCGACTATAACTCCCAGACCCGTGTTGGCGTCAGCTTCGAAAACTCCTTTAACTTCAAGGGCGAGTTCCCCGACTTCCTCGACGGTCCCTCGTTCATGACCCTCTACAACAAGGCTCGCGTTGCCCGCGGCAATGAACCTCTCTATGACGAGAGCATCATCGCTGCCACCCGCGATGGCGTTAACCCCTACCTCTATCCTAACGTTGACTGGGAAGGTCTGCTCTTCCGCGACATGGCCATGCGCCAGCGTGCCAACGTTAACGTTAGCGGTGGTGGTTCGAAGGTGCGCTACTACATGTCGATCGACTATCAGCACGAAGACGGTCTGCTCAACACCTCTAAGAATTATTCCTGGAACAACAACGTTAACATCAATAACTACACCTTCCAGAATAACATCGCCTACAAGCTGACCCCGACCACAACCATTGAAATGAACATGAACGCCCAGATCCGTTCAAGTTCGGGTCCGAACCTGAGCAATGCCGACGACCAGCCCATCGTTGCTCCCTCGAGCTCGGTGTTCGGCTATATCCTCACCACCAACCCGGTTGTGTTCCCCGTTAGCTATCCCGGCATGCCCGACGACAACTTTGTTCGCTACGGTACCCGCCGCGACGCCGACCACACTCAGGTCAACCCCTATGCTGCCCTGAACTCCGGCTATGGCCAGACCAACGAAAACACCATCAACACCGTTGTTAAGGTTAAGCAGGACCTCGACTTCATTACCAAAGGCCTGAAATTCGACGCCTGGGTTAACTTCAAGAACTGGAGCTACAGCGGTTTCAGCCGTCGCGTAGTGCCCTACTACTATCAGATCGTTAACCCCTCGCAGTATCCCGTGGTGGATGAGAACGGCAACCCCTACTACGACGCTGAAGAAATGCTTACCCTCGTTTCGGAAGGTAACGTTTACATGACCGAAAAGGGCCCCCGCCGCAACTCCGACCAGACCTTTGAACTGCAGGCTAACTTCAACTGGAACCGCAAGTTCGGTCTCCACGACGTCAGCGCCATGGTTCTCTACCGTCAGCGCGAATATCGCAACGCCATTCTGCCTCAGCGCAACCAGGGCTTCTCGTTCCGCGCAACCTACGACTACGCCCACCGCTACCTGCTCGAGTTCAACGCCGGTTATAACGGCACCGAACGTCTGGCCAAGAAGGACCGCTTCGGCTTCTTCCCCGCAGCTTCGCTGGGCTGGGTTGTCAGCAACGAAAAATTCTTTGAACCTGCCGCCAACATCATCACCAACCTGAAAATCCGTGGTTCTTACGGTCTGGTTGGTTCCGACGACCTGGCTTCGCCCGGCGGCTCGCACTTCCTCTACATCAACAAGCTCCAGAACAACTCGATCAACTCGCTGCAGTTCACCACCGGTGACTTCCACGACGGCGCAGTGCTGACCTATGGCGGCCCCGAACTCGCCTACTATGCAATGAGCGGCCTGGGCTGGGAAAAATCGCGCAAGGGCGACGTTGGTATCGACCTTACCCTGTTCGGCAAACTCACCATCGTTGCCGACTACTTCAACGAACAGCGCTACGACATCTTCCTCAACCGCGAAGCATGGCCTGAATCACTTGCCTACTATATCTCCAAGCCCTGGGCTAACAAGGGTAAGATGCAGAACGTAGGTTTCGAAGTGTCGGCCGACTATAACCAGCGCCTCAACAACGACTGGAGCATCAGCTTCCGCGGCAATATCTCCTACTCCGAGAATAAGATTCTCGACTGGGACGACCCCGAGTACGTTTACACCTGGAAATCGAACTATCGCACCAACAAGCCCTATCCCGGCAACAGCTGCCTGTATGGCTACATTGCCGAAGGCCTCTTCACCTCGCAGGCTGAAATCGACGCAGCTCCCATCCAGCAGGTTGGCCAGAGCACCGTTCGCGTCGGCGATATCCGCTACCGCGACATCAACGGCGACGGTATCATCAACTCCGATGACCAGACCATGATCAGCGAATACGGCGCACTGCCCCGCATCCAGTATGGTTTCGGCGCAACCGTTAACTTCAAGAAGTTCGACCTCGGCTTCCAGTTCGTCGGTCAGGCCAAGCGCTCTATCTTTGCCAGCGGCCTCGATCCCTTCATGGAATCGGGTAACACCAGCCCCCGCAACGTGCTTTCGTGGGTTGCCGATAACTACTTTGATCCCGTACTCGAGAACTTTGACGCCCAGTATCCTCTGCTCGGCACCACTTCGGTCGAGGTTTCGAACAACACCGCCAACTCCACCTGGTGGATGCGCAACGGTTCGTTCCTGCGCCTGAAAAACATTGAGCTCGGCTGGAGCTTCCCCTACGGCCGCGTTTATGTTGCCGGCAACAACCTGCTCCGCTTCAGCCCCTTCAAACTCTGGGATCCTGAACTCGCCAGCTGGAACAGCTACCCGCTGTCGAAGTCGGTTACCGTTGGTGTTCAAATCGCAATCTAATCCTCTCCCTACTTTAAACCATAGTTAAAGCAATTATATCTCATGAGAATCAATAATATTTTCAAAAGTGCGGTTTTTGCTCTTTCTGTTGGCACGGTAGCCGGTGTTACTTCGTGTAATTATCTCGACGTAGTACCCCCGGAACAGCCCGGCCTGGAAGACGCAATGAAGACCCACGCAACCGCCCAGGGTTTCCTTTATTCCTGCTATGGCGGTGTAACCGACAGAAACTTCAGTGGCGGTGAATATCAGGACAACGGCTTCAACGGCAGTACCGACGAATGGGTTATGCCCAACGAGCAGGAAGCTTCCTATGCCAGACACTTCGCTGCTTCCAAGAACACTCAGACAACCGGTCTGACCAACACCAACCACATCTGGGGCAGTATGTATCACTTCATTGGCCAGTGCCTGCTGTTCGAAGGTCAGCTCCAAACCCTCGGCCGCGAGAACCAGGTAACCGAGTCCGACGCCGAAGAACGCGAATGGCTCGCCGAAACCCGCTTCCTCAAGGCATACTATCATTATTTGCTCATGCTCTATCATGGTCCTGTGCCCTTGACCACCGAGCGTATTCCCATGGACCTCGACTCCAGCGAATATGGCGGCCGTTTCCACATGGACTACCTGGCTAACTACCTCGCCAATGAATTCGACGTTGCCGCCAAGGACCTGCCCCTTACCCGTCCGAGCAGCGAATTCGGCCGCGCAACCAGTGTTATTGCCAAGGCTATGAAAGCCCGCCTGCTCCTGCTGGTTGCATCGCCCCTCTATAACGGCGAATTCCCTTATCCCGACTGGAAGAACCCCAAATTCGAAACCGACGGTTATGGCAAGGAACTGGTGTCGCACAAGTATAACCGCAAAAAGTGGGAAGCCGCTTTTGAAGCTGCCGACGACGCTATCTACGAAGCTGAACTCGCCGGCCACTCGCTGATGACCGACTATAACGAGGAATCCAGCGTTGCGCTCAATTCCATGGACTGGGTGCCCGTTGACATTGCCAACGAAGTTGAAAAAGAAAACTTCCTGCGCAAGATCATGCTCAACCGCTACATCCACGCTACCTCGCAGAGCGAAAACCCCGAAATCCTCTGGTCGCTCCGCCGCCAGATTGCTTATCTGGAACCGGCCCGTATGCCCCTGCACTTCCTCCAGAACCCCAACGGCACCTGGTATGACGGCAGCTGGGCTGTTATCAACCCGACTCTGAACACCGCAGTCAACTTCCTGCTCATGGACGGTTCGCTGCCCGGTCAGAACCAGCGCAACGACGAAAAGCTCGACTTCCCCACTCCCAACGAATGGTATGAGCCCATGAAGAATGCCCCCGCCGGCCACACCGACATGATCAACCTGGTTCGTAACCGCGACCCGCGCTTCTATGCATGGATTGCATTTGACGGTGGCAACTACCTGAGCATCCTCGCCAACGGTCAGCCTCTGACCCTCGACCTGAAGAAAGCTGATAAGAACGGCCGCCAGTCAATGACCAGCAAGAACTATGCTTCGACCGGCTTCCTTGCAATGAAGCATCTTGCTCCTCAGACCAAGGTTACTCCCTCCGGCGCCGGCTTCGCTGTCAGCCACGGCACTGACGCTCCCGCAGTTCTCTGCCGCCTGAGCGAACTCTACCTGATGCGTGCTGAATGCGCCGCCTGGCTTGCCGACAACAAGTATGACGGTCAGGGCGATGCCATCTATCAGACCTATGCAATGGACGATATCAACATTATCCGCCAGCGTGCCGGCGTAGGTGAACTCACCGAAGCTCAGATCGGCAGCTCTTACACCGATCCCTGCAGCGGCCGCACCAAGGATATGACCCTTACCCAGTGGGTTCGTCAGGAACGCTTCATCGAACTTTGGGACGAAGGCTTCCGCTATAGCGACATCCGCCGCTGGGTTGCCGGTCCTGAATATCTCGGCCAGGGCGTGCGTAAGGGCCTTAACGGTGGCGCAATGAACTGCGACCTTGCTACTTTCAACACTCCGAAGGTCGTTAACGAAACGTTTACTTTCGCTCCCCGCCAGTATCTCTATCCTATCTTCATCAACGAGGTTTACAAGAACCCGCAGATGATTCAGGCCCCCGGCTTCTAATCGGATCCAACCATTTTGTTACACAAATTTCCACACAATAATTGGATGAAAAAGTTAATATTTGCATCGGGTCTTCTTGCCCTGTTGGCCACCGCCACCTCCTGCGAGAAGTATGATATATATCCCGAAGATTTCGATAGCGTATTCACTATCCGAGACGCCGGCACCAAGGAACTTGCCCTTTATGCCACCGACCAGGTAGTTGAATACCCCGTAATAATCATGAAGGGCGGCTATGACCCCGAAACCAAGTCGACCGCCACTCTGAAAGTTATGAACCAGGAGGAGTTCGACGCTTATAATGCTGACCTGGGTTATCTGCCCTATGTTCTGGTTGCTCCCGAATGCTACTCGCTTTCGGCAACCGAACAGGTTCGCGAATCTCTCTATGAGTTCGACTCCGCCGACAAGAAGGCAGTTGTTGCCAACGTTTACCTCAAGCCCTCTCTTATCCACAAGTGGATCAGCGAAAACGCAGACCTGATCGGCAATAACACCCCGGTAATTCCCATTACCCTGGTGAGCGAAACCGACACTGTTAACTCCTACGCCAGCGTAGAGCTGCTGAAGGTTGCCGTTTCTCAGCCCGAATTCCACTTCAGCGTTGACGAAGTTACTTCCCGCAACCTGAACAAGCAGACCTTCAGCCCGAACGTAGGTGAAAACGACTATAAGGTTAGCGCCACCATCGAAATTCCCTGTCTGAACCCCTGGGGCTTCACCCTGAACCTGGTCGATGATCCCAGCATCATTTCGGACTATAACGACGACTACGGCACCACCTTCCGTATTCTCAACAAGGAGTACTACACCTTCCAACCCACCTATGAGTTCAAGCCCGGCGTTGTTAAGCTGCCCATTGAGTTGACCATCACCCCCGATGATCTGGCAATCGGCAAAACTTTCGCCGTTGCTCTCCGCTTTGCCAACCCCAAGCAGGACGGTAAGGAAGCCATCGTTTGGGACGACCCGGAAAATAACCCCGGCGATGCCCTGAAGCTCGACAAGGATCGCATTATGATCTTCACCGTGCGCGTGAACAACAATAAGTTGCTCACTGAGGTTAACCTTAACGCCAATATGGTTACGTCGAACGACGTTCACACCAGCGACGGCGGTGGCGTTGCAGCTCTGTTCGACAACGACCCCTCGAGCTACTTCCACTCCTGGTATGACGCCGGCAACAGCTCGGCCCGTAATGCAACCTATGGTTCGTATCTGGAAATCACCCTGCCCGAGCCCAAGACTCTGTTCCGCTTCCAGCTGCAGTGCCGCAACTCGAACGCAGCAGGTGCGCCGAAAACCGTTTACCTCTACGGCACGAACGACCCGAACAACTGGCCTACCACTCCGTTCGGTCAGATCACCAATATGACTGAAAAACTGAATGGCGGCGGCGCTGTTGGCGACTTCGGTACTGACGACTTACCATTCGGCGATGGCACCAAGGAGTACAAGTATATCCGCTTCTGCGTGATGGAAGCTGCCAGCGGTTCTCTGACCGCAGCCGGTGCTACCTACTGGAACGCTGCGGAATTCAAGCTCTTCGCCGACTAATCAATCAATTTATTACACTCTCCTTAATAAATCGAAACAATGATCACAAAATTCCTGAAAAACTTTGCCATCGTGGCTCTGAGCATCGGTTTGCCGATGCTCAGCAGCTGCGCTGACAAGGATCCCGAACCCGAGCCTACTGCGTCGGGTTCTGAATTCGTAATTGACCAGAAAGACAAAAACCAAACCTTTACTGTGAACGGCGGTTCGGCCACGGTTCCCGTGACCACCTCCATTCATAATTCCAAATGGTATCTGAGTCTGGAACCGGCCGATGCCTCCTCGTGGATTTCCTATAGCAAAACGGGTCCCACGGGTGCTAAGGGCGAAGTCCAGATCCGCGTTAGCAAAAACGATACCAAAGCCGACCGCAGGGCAGTGCTGAAAGTTGCAACCACTACCGTGCGTCACGAAATCGTTATTCAGCAGTGGGGTTCGAGCGACCTCCACGTTGAAGGCGACTTTGCGGTCAAACCCATCGGCGCAACGGCTGATTCCGAAAGCCAGTTCGCCGGTGAAAAGATTGCCAGTTCTTATGATGATGATGTTACCACATTCTTCCACTCCAATTGGTCGAATGGTGCAACAGCGCGTTTTCCCTTTAACATGACCTACAGATTCAACGGCTCGGAAAATATCGACTATATCGAATATGTTCCGCGTCAGGGCGGCGGCAACGGCTGCATCGGCGAATTTGAAGTTCATGTTTGCGAAGATACCCAGCGCTCGAACTATAAGAAAATCGGCGACTATAACTTCAACTTTGCTTCGAGTCCCGGCCGCGTAAGCCTGCCCGCAGGCTTGAAGCCAACCGCAGTTAAGTTTGTAATAAATAGCGGTGCCGGCAACCACGTCAGCTGCGCCGAAATGCGCTTTTTCCGCTATAACACCGAAACCACTCTTGACCGCCAGCTGCTGGAAGTGTTTACCGACATTACCTGCTCTGAGCTGAAACCCGGCGTTACCGACGAGCAGATCGATGCTCTTGACCCTATTTTCAAACGCATTGCCGACGCTCTGAGATACAACAGCTACGACGAGCTCGAAAAATCCTTCCGCATCCACGAGTATAACGCCTATTCTAACCCGACTCAGTGGGCAGAACCGCTGATGACCAAAATCTATTCCAACTGGGATAACCCCATGGGTATCGAAGTCAAGAAGGGTGAAAAGGTTATTATTCTCGTTGGCGACACCCACGGAAATAACCTTTCGGTTCAGATTGTTGGCGAGTATCAGACCGACCCCAGCGTTTCCGATAGCTGGCGCCCGCAGGGACAAGGCACTTTCCATAGCCTGCGTCCCGGTGTGAACCAGATTGAAGCCGACCAGGCCGGTCAGCTCTTCCTGATGTACACCGCCGTTCCTTCGGCCGCAACTTCCAAGCCCATCAAGGTTCACGTGCCTCTGGGCCAGGGAACTTTGGCCGGCTATTGGGACCTCAAGGCGCACAAAACCGATGATATGTTCAGCAAAATTCTGGACTCTACCAGCAGTAAGTACTTCTGCGTTGTAGGTGACCGCATGATTCTCTACTTCAAGCGCAACCTGTTTAAGCGCAAGATTGTTGACGCAATCAACCAGTGGGACAAGATCATTACCTGGCAGCAGAACTTCATGGGCATCGAAGATGTTCGCCCCGCTCTTTGGAACAACCACATCGCCGGCATCTCGCTTGAAAAGGGCACCGGCGGATATATGTGGGCCTCCGACTGGGTTATGGGCTTCGTTGAATATAAGATTAGCAGCGAAGACATCATGGGCCTGAACAACTTCAACAAGCAGGCCGACAACGCCTGGGGTCCCGCCCACGAAATGGGCCACGTTAACCAGAAGGCCATCAACTGGGCATCGACCACCGAAAGCTCCAACAACCTGTTCTCGAACTACGTTCTCGAACAGTTCGGCGCCTACAACAGCCGTGGTCGTGGTCTGCAATATCGCTTTGACGCTGTTTATGAGAGAAACCACTCATGGGCCTCTATGCTTAACACTGCTGCCGATGGTCCCGGAATTCCCAGTCAGTCTTCAGGCAAACTCTTCCCTGAAACCGATGGTGAAGACACTGGCATCCACATGCGCATGAACTGGCAGCTCTACCTCTATTTCCATAAGGTGCTGAAAAAGACCGATTTCTTCGGCAAGGTGTTCAAGTATATGCGTGAACTCGGCCTGAACGAAACCGACGACTGCGGTCGCAAGCAGCTCGAATTCGCTCTGGCCTGCTCCCTGGCCGCCGGCCGCGACCTGACCGACTTCTTCGAAGCCTGGGGCTTCTTCAAGGCTCACACCAGCAAGGTCAGCCAGTATGGCACCTATGACTATAAGGTGACCCCCTCGAAGATTACCGAAGTCAAGACCCAGATGGCCAAGCTGCCCAAGCCCGACCACGCTTTCGAATATATCGAAGACCGCAGCCTGGGCAATAAGAAGCCCGGCGACTTCCCCTTCGATAATATCGGTGAGCTCGGCTACATCACCACCTTCGAGAAGAACCCCGCTATTGCCTCCAACGCCAAAGCCACCATCAGCGGCCGCAAGGTAACAACCACCGGCTGCGATAATGCTGTGGCTCTGGAAGTGCGCGTTAAGAGCGGCAGCGACTATGGCGACATCCGCTATGCGTCGAACTATAAGTCGTTCACCATTCCCACTAAGATCAATATCAGCGGCTGTGCCCTCTACGCAGTTCGGGCCAACGGCGAGCGTGTTTACCTGGCTAACTTCTAATCAACTTCTGAACACTTAATTCAACCTATCCTATAAGTGTCGGGGGGCTGCACCGCAAGGTCAGCCCCCCGTTATTTTGTAGCATAAAAAACAAAAAAAGCAGCCGTGTTGGGCTGCTCCGTTGCGGAAAGAGAGGGATTCGAACCCCCGGAGGTGTGACCCTCGGCGGTTTTCAAGACCGCTGCAATCGACCACTCTGCCATCTTTCCTTAGGCGACTGCAAAGTTACAAAAAAAGTTTGGTAGTTGCAAAATTTTTCACTAAATTTGCGTGTTATGACCGACGAACCAATCAACGAACAGTTTCCAAGCGAACCCTCATCGTCCCGCTACCAGCTGAAGTCAATGTATAAAAGCTGGTTTCTGGACTATGCCTCATATGTTATTCTGGAACGCGCAGTGCCGAGTATTGACGACGGCCTGAAACCGGTGCAGCGCCGCGTTCTTCACTCGATGAAGACGCTCGACGACGGCCGCTTCAACAAGGTGGCCGGCATTGTTGGCGACACGATGAAGTATCACCCCCACGGCGACGCGTCGATCAAGGATGCGCTCGTGCAGCTTGGCCAGAAGGAGCTGCTGGTCGAAACGCAGGGTAACTGGGGCAACATCCTGACGGGCGACTCGGCGGCTGCGGGCCGTTACATTGAGGCGCGTCTGAGCCCGTTTGCGCTCCAGGTGCTTTATAACCCCAAGCTGACCGAATGGGTTCCGAGCTATGACGGCCGCAATCGCGAGCCGGTTGTCTTGCCGGTTAAGTTCCCGCTGCTGCTGGCTCAGGGCGTGGAGGGCATTGCCGTTGGTTTGTCGAGCAAGATTCTGCCCCATAATTTCAATGAAATTTTAGACGCGTGCATTGCCTGCCTGCGCGGCGAGGAGTTCACGCTGCTGCCCGATTTCCCCACCGGCGGGTTTATCGACGTTAGCCGCTATAACGACGGCCAGCGCGGCGGCGCGGTGAAGGTGCGCGCAAAAATCGAAAAGGTCGACAACAAAACCCTGGCCGTTACGGAGATTCCGTTTGGCACCACAACGCGCTCCATAACCGACTCCATTCTCAAAGCCATGGAGAAGGGCAAAATCAAGGTGCGCAAGGTCGACGACCACACTTCGGAACAGGCCCGCATAACGGTTTATCTGCAGCCTGGAGCTTCGTCGGACAAGACCATTGATGCGCTCTATGCCTTTACAGATTGCGAGATTTCGATTTATCCGAACTGCTGCGTTATCCGCGACAAGAAGCCTTGTTTTATCGGCGTCAGCGACTTTTTGCGCTATAGCGTCGACGCCACGCGCGAGCTGCTGCGCCGCGAGTTGCTCATTCACCGCGGCGAGGTTGAGGAGCAGCTGCACTTTGCGTCGCTGGAGCGCATATTCATCGAAGAGCGCATCTATAAGGACAAGGAATATGAGCAGGCCAAGAGTTTCGAGCAGGCCACGGCGCATATTTTCAGCCGCCTGGAGCCATTTAAGGAACAGTTTGTGCGCGAGGTGACCGACGAGGACATTCAGCGGCTCTATGAAATCAAAATGGGTCGCATTCTGCGCTTCAACAAGGACAAGGCCGACGAACTGATTGCTTCCTATAAGGAAAAAATCGCCGACATCAACAATAAGCTCAGCGACATAACCGCCTATGCCATCAGCTGGTACACTGAGCTGAAAAACAAATATGGCGCTCCATATGCGCGGCGCACCATTGTGCGCGGCTTCGACAGCATCGAGGCGGCAACAGTGGCCGACGCCAACCGCAAGCTCTACATTAACCGCGCCGAAGGCTTCATCGGCACTTCGCTGACCAAAGATGAGTTCATTGCTCCATGCTCGGATCTGGACGACATTATAATTTTCTATCGCGACGGCAAGTATAAGGTCGTTCGTGTGCAGGAAAAAATGTTTGTCGGCAAGAATATCGAGCACATCGGTGTTTATAAGAAAAAAGATGAGCGCACGGTCTATAACGTTATTTACCGCGACGGCAAGGAGGGCACGTATTATATGAAGCGCTTTGCCGTTACCGGAGTGCGCCGCGATCAGGAATATGACCTGACGCAGGGAACCCCGGGCAGCAAAATCTGCTACTTCACCGCCAATTCCAACGGTGAGGCCGAGGTTGTTCGCGTAACGCTCAAACCAAAGGCGCGTCTCAACAAGCTGCAATTCGACGTTGATTTCTCCGAACTTATGGTCAAGGGCAAGCAGAGCCGCGGCAATATTGTTACTCGCAATGAGGTTCACCGCTTTTCGCTGCGCGAGCGCGGAGCGTCGACCCTTGGCGGGCGCAAGGTCTGGTTCGATGCCGACGTGAACCGTCTGAACTACGATGGTCGAGGTGAGTTCCTGGGCGAGTTCCAGGGCACTGATCTGGTTCTTGTCATTCTCAAAAGCGGCGAGTACTACACAACCTCGTTCGACGCTACCAACCACTACGACGAACCGATACTGCGCATTGAGCGCTTCAGGCCTAACGTGGTTTGGACCGCGGTACTCAACGATGCCGATCAAGGCTATCCCTATATCAAGCGCTTCAAGTTTGAGCCGACGGCCAAAAAGCAGCGCTTTGTCGGCGAAAGCGCCGCGTCGGAGCTGCTGTTGCTCACCGACGCCACCGGAGCCCGTCTGCGCGTTGAATTCGGCGGAGCCGACGATTTCCGCGAGCCGCTCGAAATTGTTGCGGCCGAGTTCATCGGGCTTAAGAGCTATAAGGCCAAGGGCAAGCGCCTGACAACCTATACTCTCGGCTCGCTGTCGGAGCTGGAGCCGGTTGAAGTGGAAGAAACCGCTGCCGACGAAGCCGAAACCGTTGACCCCGACGATGATGCTGCTCCCGGTGCCGAACCGGATTTGAGCGACGATGAGGTGCGCGATAATCTGTTGGGCCAGGAGCGGCTGGATTTTTAAACTTTAGGCCGCCGGCTGACGTTAAAGAAGTGTTATGAATATTACAGATGTTATTCGCGAACGCTCGTCGGTTCGCACTTTTGATAAGCAGCGAGAACTCACGGCCGATCAGGTCGAGTCTATTAACCGTTCTATAGCCGAGGCAAAGTCGCCCTTTGGAGGCGGCTACAAAATCGAGTTCAAGAAGTTTGACTTGACCGGGCCTCAGCGCCCCGGAACATATGGGGCCATCGACGGAGCGCAATGGTTTCTCCTCATGGGCGTTGCCGACAGTTTTGAGGCACGTCTGGCAGCCGGTTTTGCCATGCAGCAGGTTGTTTTGCACTGCACTTCGCTTGGGCTGGGCACTTGCTGGATGGGCGCAACATTCAAGAGCGCTGATTTTGCGCGGGGTGTTGATTTCCCCGCCGACGAACCTCTGCGCATAATCTCGCCGGTCGGTTATGCCGCCGGTAAGCGCCGCATAATCGAAAAACTGACCCGCGCAGTGGCCGGCGCCGACAAGCGCAAGCCGTTTGACTCAATGTTTTTCGAAAATGATTTCTCAACCCCGGTTTCGGCCGATAGCCCATTCCGTCAGGCGTTGGAAATGATGCGCCTGGCTCCGTCGGCCACTAATTCGCAGCCTTGGCGAGCGCTGGTCGAGGGCAACACGGTTTATTTCTACTATGAGAATAAGTCGGCCTATTCGGTCTATGACCTCGGCATCGGCATCTGCAACTTCTTCCTGACCCTCCAATCGGAAGGCAAGGCCGGCTCATTCGGCCCGGCCACCGACGCCCCCTCGCGCCCCAACTTCCTCCCCGCCGCTTCCTTTA
>CAZDVP010000011.1:0-26852 GCA_964508865.1 uncultured Bacteroides sp.
ACGTTTCGGGCGAGGAAAGCGCCATGCAGCTGAAAATGCGCGCCGACCGCATCGGCCGCCTGTCTGACAACTGCTATATCGTCACCGAAACGTCGCTCGACAATATTTTTGCCCACATTGATGCCATCCGCCCCGGGCTGGTGGTTATCGACTCAATCCAGACCATTGCCGACGATTCGCTGGAATCTTCGGCCGGCTCGGTAGGTCAGGTGCGCGAATGCGCGGCCCGGCTGCTCGCCTACGCCAAGCAAACCAACGTGCCTGTGATTCTTATCGGCCACATAACCAAAGAGGGCTCGATTGCCGGCCCCAAGGTGTTGGAACACATTGTCGACGCCGTTCTTCGCTTCGAGGGCGACTCGCACCAGATGTTTCGCATTTTGCGCGCCATCAAAAACCGCTTCGGCTCCACCTCGGAACTGGGCATCTACGAAATGTGTCAGCGCGGGCTGCGCGAGGTTACCAACCCGGGCGAGGTATTGCTGGGCAACGGCTCGGAAGAGCTGTCGGGCACGGCTATCGGCGTTGCCATGGAGGGGATGCGGCCGTTTCTCATCGAGGTCCAGGCCCTGGTCAGCACCGCGGCATACGGCACGCCGCAGCGCTCCGTAACCGGCTTCGACTCCAAGCGCATGAACATGCTCCTGGCGGTTCTTGAAAAGCGCGTGGGCTTCAAACTGGCCCAGAAAGACGTGTTTCTCAACCTTGCCGGCGGCATAAAGGTAAATGACCCGGCGCTCGACTTAGCGGTGATTTCGGCCATACTGTCGAGCAACGTCGACATGGTTGTGCCCCGCACAACGTGTATGACCGGCGAAGTGGGCCTGTCGGGCGAAATCCGCCCCGTAACCCGCATTGAGCAGCGCCTGACCGAAGCCGAAAAGCTCGGCATGGAAACAATCATAATTCCCCGCAACAACCTCAAGGGCATCGACACCTCAAAACGCAAAATCCGCATCGTTGAAGTTGCGCGCGTCGAAGAAGCCTTCCGAACCCTCTTTTCCTGACCAACCCTCTTTTCCTGACCAACCAAAGGCAAATGAACATTCACTGCTTCAGCGGCATGGGCAATTCCGCAGCCGTGGCCGCCCGCCTCGAATCTAAACTGCCGGCCGACTTCGCCGACACGGTCTATGTCTGCCCGGTCTACTCCTGGGGACTGCCGCCGATTATTGTGCGCCACCTGGCCAACGCCCCGCTCGCCGGCCAAAGAGTGCACCTGGTCGTTACCTGCGGCGACGACACCGGCAACATCGACCGCCAGTGGCTCCGACTCATCGGCCGGCGCGGCGCTGTTCCGGGCAGCATCTACTCCGTTCAGATGCCCAACACCTACGTCAACCTCCCCTTCATGGACGTTGACCCGCCTGAACTCGCCGCCCGCAAACTCGCCGCAGCAGCCGGGCGCGTCGACCATATTGCCGCGCGCCTTGCCGCCGGCATAGTTGAAACCGACATTACCCGCGGCGCCCTCCCCGCGCTGAAATCGCGCGTAATCTACCCGCTCTTTTTCGCCAACCTCAGCAATATTGCCCGCAACTTCCACCCCACCCCGGCCTGCACCGGCTGCGGCACCTGCGTGCGCCAATGCCCCAAAGGCAACATTTCCCTCGGCAGCGACCGACGCCCCCACTGGGGCTCCGACTGCACCTATTGTTTGCGCTGCTACCACGTCTGCCCCGCCCATGCCGTTGCCTACGGTCGACGCACCGCCAACAAAGGCCAATACCTCCACCCTGATTTCCAACGCCTTATAAAAAACTTCAAAAATTTATAGCAAAATATTTGGTCAGTTCAAAAAAACTCCCTAACTTTGCAATCGCAAAAGCAAAAACAACCATGCGAAAATAGCTCAGTTGGTAGAGCACGACCTTGCCAAGGTCGGGGTCGCGGGTTCGAGTCCCGTTTTTCGCTCCAATCTATTGTCCGGATGGCGGAATTGGTAGACGCGCTACTTTGAGGGGGTAGTGGCCATTAGGCCGTGTGAGTTCGAGTCTCATTTCGGACACAATAGAAAACCGAGGCTGTTTAACCCACGTTAAACAGCCTCAGTTATTTTTAATGAAAAACTTTATTCTTTGCGCTTATAGCGTTGCTTCGGCGTGGTTGGAGTGTCTGGAAACTCCATAATCAGCAATCCTCGCTCGATCATACCTTTGATAATACGCTTTTGGGTATGCTGCCTGTTCCGGCCTATTTGATGCGCTATTTCCGTTGCATTCCTCCACTGGCCGCAAAAATCCATAACCATTCTTTCTTCTTGCCGGCTAACAACCATTTCGCCGGATTTTGGAGTACTTGGCACATCCGAACTTGGTACATCCGAACTTGGTACATCCGAACTTGGTACATCCGAACCAAGCTGATAATCTTGGTTAATAGCGTACATAGTCCCGCGCCCGAAACCTGAAGGCAACAGCAATCTTTCCCTAACAAGCTCGCGGAGCAATTTTGTTATATCCGACGGATGCATATCTATTTGAGCACGCAAGCTGCTATTGGTAACGTATTCGTCGATATACGCGCCCGACAGTATAGAAAGCCTGTTATGATCCAATGAATCTATAATAGAACCAAACTTCTCACGTAGAGCACTCAGTGACTCCTCTGAAATCAGTGACTCCAACGGCAGATAAAGTTCTACCTTATCAGGCAAACTGCGTTCTTCGATATATGGCCTTCTCCACTTTGCACTTTTCCAACCTTTAAGTATCTTATCAACACCACTGCCGGCCTTATCCGATTTACCTATTAGTCCAAACATTTTTTGAAGCGAAGGATTGCGACACTCGCTTAGCCCACCTTCATAGTATTGACTTAGCGACACCAACATTACTCCCGGATTTGACATGGTAATCGCATTGGGCAGCTTGAGAATAACGATTCTGGTTGAGCCTCCATATGAAGCATGCACCAACGCATTGATAAGAGCCTCACGCAGAGCTTCATGTGCCGGCGTTTCATCCTGCCGTTCATCCCCTTTTAAAACAAAAGGTTTTGGCATGAACGCTTGTAGCTTAGGCAAGACCAATCTATAGAATTGAAACAAATTGGCCTCCCATGTACCATCAGGATACAAACGATCGACCCAACGGGTCATAGTTGTATCCGACGGTATCTCCCGATAGTCCAACATGAAATCCGGAGCGCATTCGGGATCAGTTATAGACTCCGTTTTCCCAAACATAAGCAAGCCGGCCAAAGTAAACCCTTCGGCCCCTGTTTCCCTATCTTTTCTATACCCTCCGAGTTTCCTCATCAACTCAGTATCATCCAACGCCGTCCATGGATGTGATGGCGTACGATTGGCAAACATAGTACGGAATTGCCTGAAAGAGTTCATGTCGATATCATCCCACGAATAGTTCCGAAGAATTCGGCTCTCTGTCTTATACTGAGTCGATTCCCTATCGGCAAACATTTGAGTCGGTATGGTCGGATTACACCGATAGTCGCCCTCATCGTTTCGCCGGAAAGTTCCGGTCATGGGATCTTGACCAACATATACCGGACGTTGCTCCCTGTTAGCTCGCGGAATGATAAAAGCCAACAGAAATCCATCGCCATATGGAATATCCAGAACATCCTTGTTCGATAGCAGAGGGAGACTAACCACACATTTGTCATTCTGACTTGAGAAAAATGCTTTGCGCAGTTTCTCAACATCGCTCTTAGAGTGTGGCTTCGTGGAGAATATATTATTCTTCTCTTTTACGCCAAAGATTATTATACCCCCATTGGTATTTGCAAACGACGAGTATGTTTCCCAAAAGGAACCGGGAAACCCGCCATGGGCAGACTTGAATTCAATTTCAGCATTTTCATGTTCATTGATAAGATTATCAAGAATTGATTGAATTCGGATACTTTCTTTAATATAGTCTTCCATTTCAGGCTAATCCGGCATTGGGAAGAATTTTTGGAGATTTAGGCCAGGGTATCGGCCACGCGGGCAATGTCGTTGAAAATGGTGTCGATGTCGCCCGACCCATTGATGGGATAATAGCTCAGGCGGCGGTTATAATACTCCTTCAGAGGCTCGGTCTGGCGGCGATAAACCTCCAGGCGCTTGGCAATGGTCTGCGCGTTATCGTCGCTGCGGCCACTTTCCAGTCCGCGCTTGAGCAGGCGCTCGGTCAGTTCCTGTTCAGGCACCTCGAGCCCAACAACTGCATGAACCTTAGTGCCGCGCTTTTCCAGCATCTTGTTCAACGCCTCGGCCTGCGGTATAGTGCGCGGAAAACCGTCGAAAATAACGCCCTTGGCGTCAGGATGCGCATCGAGCTCATGCTCAAGAATATCGAGCATCAGTTCGTCGGGAATAAGGTTACCTTTTGAAATAAAAGCGTCGGCAACCTTGCCCAGCTCAGTGCCGCGCGCAATGTGGTCGCGCAGCAACTCGCCGGTCGAAATGTGGTGGAGGCCATAGCGCTCAATGAGGCGTTCGCTCTGGGTTCCCTTGCCGGAACCGGGGGCACCGAAAATAACGATATTCATAACTTAATCCTGATGTAAAACGTAAATATCCTTGAGGTTACGCGCCTGCCCGTTCAGGTCGAGGCCATAGCCGATAATAAACTTCGAAGGAATCGTGAAGCCAACATAGTCGGGGCTGAGCGGCTCAATGAGCGCATCGGGCTTGAACAGCAGAGTCGCAACCTTCACCTCGGCCGGCTCCTGGGCCTTCAGGTCAGTCAGAAACTTAGCCATGGTGCGACCCGTGTCGATAATATCCTCAACC
Source organism: uncultured Bacteroides sp. (assembly GCA_964508865.1). Taxonomy (GTDB): domain Bacteria; phylum Bacteroidota; class Bacteroidia; order Bacteroidales; family Muribaculaceae; genus UBA3263. Next base: position 4,742 of record CAZDVP010000011.1, read on the forward strand.
ACGATAACGGGCCGGTCCTTAACCGGCTCGGTCAGGCCGACAACCTGGCGCACCTGGCCCGACGACTCGGTGCCGCAATAGCTCTGAAGGCGCACAAAAGCAATCTGCGCGTCGCACTCCAGATTCATAAACAGCTCGGAAGCAAACGGAAAAGCGCCGTTGAGCACGCAAACAATCAGCGGGTTGCGCCCGCCATACTCTTTGGTTATCTCGGCGGCGATTTCGCCGACGCGCTTACTGATTTGGTCGGAAGTAATGAATGGTTTGAACGTCAAACCGTTATATGTTACTGTTTTCATCGGTGTTGAATTATTTCTACAAAGTTAGCTATTTATTTTGGAATAACTGCAACTTTGCCCCAAATTTTTCTCCCCCCGCGCAATAATGCCCCCTCCCCCTCCGTTTTAAAAGTATTATGAAAGTGTGTTTTTTGATTCCTCCGGAACCAATTGCGGCCACACCGGCAGAACGCTCCGCCGGGTGCACTCGCGTTGTATATCCGATGCCGAATCTCTATGAGCTGACGGTTGCCGCCCTTGTAGAGTCGAAAGGTTATGATGTTGACTACGTTGACCTGACTGCCTCCGGCGGCGATTTGCAGAGTTTCATCGCAGCGTCAAATGCCGACGTTTTCATAATCTGGACCGTCAACCTCAGCCGTGCGGCCGATTTCGCCGCCCGCGACGCGATTTTGAAATTGCGCCCGGAAGCCAAGATTATATTCATCGGCCCCGGAGCGACATTCTTCCCCGACCTCTACCTCACCGACCCGCGCGTCATCATTGCCCGCGGAGAACCCGAACTGACAGTTGCGGAACTTCTCGACTGCCTGAGTCAGGACAAAGAATGGATAGACCTCGACGGACTCATCGTGCTTGCCGACGGCAAACTTAAACGCAACAAAGCGCGCAAGCTGATAACCGACCTTGACTCACTGCCGTTTGCCGCCCGCCATCTGCTCGGAGGCCGCGAGTTCCACAACCCGAAACTTAAAACCGGCCCCTACACAACTATGCTAACATCGCGCAACTGCCCGTTCCACTGCATATATTGTGTACCTTCGTCGCTCACCTTTGCGCGCGAACTTGACTTCCGGGCCGACAACAACCGCAAACCGCCCATTTCTTTCCGCTCGCCTCAGAGCATAGAACTCGAACTTGACCAACTCGCCAAAGAGGGCTACCGGGCAATCGGCTTCGTCGACGATAATTTCATTTGGAACGAAGAACGCACTGCCGCACTCTGCCGCGCTCTGCGCAAACATGGATTCGTTTGGGGTTGCCAGGCGCGTGCCGATGCCATTACCGAACCGATTGCAAAAATGCTCGGCGAAAGCGGATGCACCTATGTTGACCTGGGCGTTGAATCGTTTAACGACGAGATTCTTAAGTTCATCCGCAAAGGGGAAACATCCCAACAGATTTTCGACGCCATAGAGCTGCTGAAAAAACACAACGTCCCCGTCAAACTCAACATTCTCATCGGCACCAGTCCGCTTGAAACAAAAGAAACTCTGCGCGAAACCCTCCGAACAGCCCAGGCTCTCAAAGTCGATCAGGTAATGTTCAATATCGTTTCGCCCTTCCCCGGCACCGAATTCTACGCCATGGCCAAAGAAAACGGCTGGATTCGCGGCGGAGAGTATGAACCCACCAACGTTCAGCGCGAATCAATTCTCAGCTACCCCCACCTGACCGCCGAGGAAATGGAAAAGGTGCTTTTTGAATTCAATCTGCGCTATTTCCTGTCGCCGCGCATCGTTTGGAAGCACCTGCGCAAATTTCGCAGCATGGGCGAATTCGTTGCGGCGTTTAAGGCGCTTCGCGAAAAGCTTTTCGGCCGGTGAAACTCTCCGTTATTATCATTTGCTGCAATTCGCTGGGCAACCTTAAGAGTTTGCTCGAATCACTCGTTCCGGCGATTGAAGGCATACAAAGTGAAATCATAATTACCGACAACGGTTCCACCGACGGGACTCAAGAATTCATCGCCGGCAATTATCCTTCCATAAACTACCTGCGGCTCAACTCCAACCGCGGAGTCGCCTATGCGCGCAACCGGGCAATCGAACGCGCCGTAGGCGAGTATATTTGGATTCTCGACGACGACACTCTGGTCAACGCTCCCGCCATTCATAGCCTGCTCGATTATATGAACGAACACGCCGACTGCGGTATCGCCGCCTGCGCGCTCCATTCAGCCGACGGCGCCCGCCAGCTTAGCTACAAACCCTTTCCCGGTCCAATATTAAAACTGCGCAATGTGCTCGGAATCGGAAGCAAGGACCCTTATGCCGAACTTGTAGCCGCAGGCGAGCCCTTTGAGCCCGTCTATGTTATCGGCGCGTGCCAGCTGATCAGACGCGCGTTGATTAACGGCATCGGAATGCTCGACGAGGCGATTTTCTATGGCCCCGAAGATGCCGATTTCTGCCTCAGAGCCAGGCGCGCCGGCTGGCATATCGCCTACCTGCCGCAGACCTCAATCATCCACCACTGGCAGCGCATAACAACCCGCCGGCCTTTTTCAAAGACCGGCAGGGCTCACATGCGCGGACTGCTGCATTTCTATCTGCGCCACCTGCCGCTGCGGCGTTAGTTGGTGCGGCCGGGATAGGCGGCGAGGGCGGCGGCGAGCACCCGCATGGCGGCGCCCAGGTCTTCTTTGTTGAGAACGTAGGCTATGCGCACTTCGTTCTTGCCTGCCCCTTCGGTGGTGTAGAAGCCGTTGGCCGGCGCCATGAAAATGGTGGCACCCTCATATTCGAATTCCTCCAGACACCAGCGACAAAACTTCTCCGCATCGTCGACCGGCAGCGATGCCACGGTGTAGAACGCGCCCATCGGAATCGGCGAATAGCACCCCGGAATGCGGTTTAGTCCGTCGATCAAAAACTTGCGCCGCTCAACGTACTCATTATAGTTCATGAGCATATAATCCTTGTCGGCATCAATCGACGCTTCGGCAACAATCTGTCCTAACAGCGGCGGCGACAGACGCGCCATGCAGAACTTCATGATGCTCTCCTTGAGCTTCTGATGCTTGGTGATGATGGCGCCGATGCGGATGCCGCACTCACTATAGCGCTTGCTCACCGAGTCAATCAAAACCACCTGCTCCTCGATTCCCGGCAAGTGGAACGCCGAAATATAGGGCGCTCCCGTGTAGCAGAACTCGCGATAAACCTCGTCCGAAAACAGATATAGGTCATATTTCTTCACCAGATCGCGCAGCTGAATCATCTCCTTCATCGTGTAGAGATAGCCGGTCGGGTTATTGGGATTGCAGATGAGAATACCCTTGGTGCGCGGAGTTATCAGTTTTTCGAACTCCTCGACCGACGGCAACGCGAAGCCCGTTTCAATCGACGAAGGCACGGTGATGATTTTTGCACCACACGAAATTGCAAACGCCATATAGTTCGCATAGGCCGGCTCCGGCACGATAATCTCGTCGCCCGGGTCCAGACAGGCCATGAACGCGAACAGCACCGCCTCCGAGCCGCCGGCCGTGATGATTATATCGTCAACGTCAACGCGGATATTAAACCGGTCATAATAATCCTTGAGCTTGCGGCGCAGCGACAGCAAGCCCTCCGATGGTGAATACTCAAGCGTGGTGCGGTCAATATGCTTGAGAGCCTCCAACCCCTCGCGCGGAGTTGGCAGGTCAGGCTGACCGATATTCAGGTGATAAACCTTCAGGCCGCGCTTTTTGGCGGCATTGCTCAGCGGAACGAGCTTTCGTATGGGTGACTGCGGCATATCCATGCCGCGCTGCGAAATCGATGGCATAATTAGTCAGTATAGAGGGTGTCGATTAGGTGGGCGTAGCGGTCGGCAACGACGCGACGGCGGATTTTGAGCGTGTTGGTCAGGGTTCCGGCCTCAACGCTGAATGGTTCGGTCAGCAGCGCAAAGCGCTTGATGTGTTCATAGGGGGCAAGGTCGGCGGTCAGCGCCTCGATGCGCTCCTGAATATGCTCAATCACGCGCAGATTCTCCGACAGTTCCTTGTTGGTCAAATGGCCCATGCGGCGGTTTTCGGCCCAGGTGCGCAGCATGTCGTAGTTGGGCACGATCAGGGCGGTCACATACTTGCGCTGGTCGCCGATAATGGCCACCTGCTCGAAAATGGCGTCGCGGCCCAGACGCGTTTCCAGCGCCTGCGGAGCGATATATTTGCCGTTCGAGGTCTTGAACAGGTCTTTGATGCGGTCGGTCAGGAAGAGGTTGCCGTTGGCATCGATGCGACCGGCGTCGCCGGTGCGGAACCAGCCGTCGTCGGTAAACGCCTCGGCCGTGGCCTCCGGATTGTTGAAATAGCCGGTCATAACGGTGCCTCCCTTGACCTGCACCTCGTTGTTGTCGCCGATTCGCATGCGCAGCTCGGGCATAATGGTGCCCACCGAGCCGACAACGAAGTCTTTCTGCGGGAAGCAGGTAACAGTGGCCGTGGTTTCGCTCAGGCCGTAGCCGATAACGATGTTGATGCCTATGGCGTGGCAGAACTCAATGATTGCGGGAGCCATCGGAGCGCCGGCGGTCGGGAAGATATTGCCGTTATTAACGCCGATGAGGGTGCGCACCTTGCGGAACACGCGGTTGTTATACATCTGATACTCACGCTCAAGCATCGAGGGCACCGGCAGCCCCAAGCGCACATAGTCGAGGTTGCGACGGCGGCCTACGTTGAGCGCGCGGTTCATCATTGCCTTGGAAACGAAGCCCATTTTGGTGAGTTTTTCCTGCACAACGGCATAGACCTTTTCCCAGAAGCGGGGCACGGAGCACATACACGTTGGCTGCACCTCGCGGATTGAGCGCTGAATGCGCTTGGGGTCTTCGTTGACGTAGATGGGCATGTTGCTGAACAGGCAGAACGTGCACCAGGCCAGCTCAAACACGTGGGTCATCGGCAGGAAGCTCAGCGAAGTGTCGGCATCGCTGAGCATGGTCAGGCGAACCTTGTGGATATCCAGCGCAACGTTGAAGCAATGGTGGGTGAGCATGGCACCCTTCGACTGGCCGGTGGTTCCAGAGGTATAGAGCAGCGTGGCCAGGTCGTGGCCGTTGACCGCGTCGGCGCGATGTTTCACTTCGGCGCGCGTCGCCTCGGTTGCACCCGCGCCGGCGGCCAGGAATTTGCTCCAGCGCACTGTGGTGGTGTCGTCGGCATCGAACTGCACCGCCGGGTCTATGGCAATTATCTGCTTAACGCCGATATGGCGGGCAATGTCATAGTGCTGCTGCGAGCCCACGACCATAATCCGGATGTGGGCATCATTGACCAGAAACTGCACCTGCTCGGCCGTTGAGGTGGCATAGATGCCCACCGTAACAGCCCGAACCTGCCAGGCGGCAAAAGTGGCCATCAGATACTCCGGCCGGTTTTCCGACAAGATGCCGACCGCCTCCTGCGCCTCTATGCCGAGGTCGATCAGCGCGGCAGCCGCATCGAGCACCGCGCCGCGAAATTCGCCGCACGTTATCGGCGTCCAGGTGCCGGTTTCGGCATCCATGAGCCGATAAAGCGCCGGCCGGTCAGCGTTTTTGAAACTATGTATAATCGAAACGAGAGTTGCTTTATTCATAACTTTCAGCAGGTGTTAACGGGGGGGGGAGTTACTTGGTTTTCAGCGCGGGGCTGACCAGAATTATCGATTCGGCGGCGGGAGTAAACGCTCCGGCCTTGCGGGCGCGGAAGATGATGGTTGCGATTTCCACATCGCCATTCAAAGTGGGCTGTTCGCCAAGGTTCACCAGAGTGGGATAGAGCACCTTGTCGCCCGAGGTGTGCAGGCGGTCGTTGGTGAGGTTGGCCATCTTCGAAGCGGCCTCCGACTGCTTGATGGCAACGAACTCAAAGTTGCCGGGCAGATAGGGAATTGCCAGCGACAGGGCGTTGACATTCTTCAAGCCGGTGCCCGAAAGGGTAAGCTTGACTTCATCGCCGGCGGCATAGCGCTTGCGGTCGGGCGTCAGAGTCAGGGTGCCGTCGATTTCGGCCTCGGGTTTTTCGATGCCGCCGTTGAGCTTAACGGCAACGTTCGAAATGTCGAACGCGTCGATCAGACCGTTGCGGTTCACATCGCCGATGCTGACGTAGTCAAAGTCGCCGTCGCCGCGGCGCAGACCGGTGTAGTTGATATACGAGGTCAGGTCGTTATCGTCAATCAGACCGTCCTTGTTGATGTCGCCGGGCAGATAGGAGGGAGTACCGGGCTGGCGGAACACGAAGAATTCGCGACCCGAAAGGAAGCGGCCAACAGCCTTGTCGACGTGGAGGCGCACATAGCGCATCGGCGTAGTTTCGCCGAAGCTGATAACCTTGGCTTCGCCGTTGCGGGGCCATTCAAAGGCCCGGGGCTCTGACCAGTCGGTGCCGTTTTCGGAAATCTGCCATGTGCCGGCAAGAATGGTGCCGTTGCCGCCATCGATGCGGGGCAGGTATTCCAGGCGGTCGAGGGTGTTAAACGAACCCAGGTCGAGAGTAATGTCGGCCGGCAGGTCGGCGCCGGAATAGATAGTGTGCCAAACGTCGCCGCCGTCGCTCAGGTCAAATGCGCGGCCAATGCGGAAGCCGGGCTGGTCAGCTATGGTGCACTCGCCGGTTATGCCCGCAATGGCAAATTCCAGCGGGTTGGCGGCGGTTGTCAGCGCCAGGTCAACCCACTCGCTTGCGCCGGCGGGATTCAGCGCGCGAACCTTGAAGTCATAGGCCGATGCCGGCTGCAGGTCCTCGAACAGGGCGATGTTTTCGCCATCGGTGGGCGAGAGGTTGGTGTAGAGCATACCGTTATGGAGCACCTGAATTTCCGATGCGTCGGCCATAGGCTGCCAGCGCAGGGTCAGCGTGTAGGGCTTGATATCGTCGTCGGTCAGGGCCATAACCGGAGCCGACGGTGCAGTCAGCGCCGTAACGGCGGGAATGCCGGCCTCGGGGGCAAATTCATAGCCTTTGACCTCAACGGTAACGGCGTTTTTAGCCACGTCGGCCGCGGCAATCTTCACCAGCAGCATCGGCAGCAGCTCGTCGGCGGTGGTTACGCCAAACTGCTCAACTCGCGAAATCGGGGCCAGGCACCAGGTGTTGTCGGCCAGCTGCTCGGCCGAGTCGACCCGGCGCAGCTTAACCGACTTCTTACCGACCTTGGCCGTAACTTTGGTGACGCCGGTTGCAGGAATGCGCAGTTCGGTAGCCTTGACCGGCTGGAAGCCCTTGAAGTCGCCTTCGGTCGGGTCAACAGCAACTGTCAGTTTGTGGCCGACAAGAGTGGCAGCAACGCGGGTGCGCGCGGCGCTTCCGCCCAGATAGGCCTGCGTGGTGCCGTCATCGTCATAGTCAACAGCCTCCACGCTCCCCTGCTTGGGCCATATTTCATAAATGCGCAAACCGGAGTTGATTTCCGAAGGATTGTTGGTCGGATTGGCCATAGGAATGATGGCTCCGGCGCGAACAAACACGGGGAGCTTCCAGAGCGGAGTGCGGAAGTTGTTGAGAACAATAGCGCCGTCGCTCTCATAGGGGCGGCCGCTGAAATAGTCATACCAAACTCCCTGAGGCAGATAAATATTGTTGCGCACGTCGCCGCCAACAGTGTCGGGGCGAGTGGGCTGATAAATGGGAGCAACAAGGAAGTCAGGGCCGTAGAGGAACTGATATTTCGTTGCAACGCCGTGGGTGTAGTCGTTGGGATATTCCAGGAACATGGCACGCACCAGCGGCTTGCCGTCGACCGCCTCGCGCGCATAGGTGTAGGCATAGGGCAGCAGCTCGCTCTTGAGCTTCAGATAGGCGCGCACAATGTTTTCATACTCGCCGCCGAACTGATGAGGATATTTCGGATTCGCGCCCCAGCCGTCCATGTTGAGCTGCATGGGGGTCCAGGTTTTCCACTGGTAGTCGCGGGTATTCATAACCGGATTTTTGCCGCCGAAAATGCCGTCCATGTCGGAGCTGATGTTAGGCTGACCGGAAAGTCCGGAGCCGATATAGGTCGGAATGTGGAAGCGGATATATTCCCATTGGCCGCCGGTTTGGTCGCCGGTCCAGATGCCGGCATAGCGCTGAGTGCCGGCCCAGCCGTCGAGCGAAATAATGAACGGGCGGGCGTCGTTGCCATACTCGGGCATAATAACGCCGACGTCGGCAACGCCGTTGAGGCCGAAGGAGTAGCCGGCGCCGACCCAGGCCACGTCGGTTTTCAAAACGCGCACTCCGGCATCGCGCACTTCCTTAACGATGTCGCGCTGCAGCAGCGGCTCAACCCCCTCCTTGGGGTGGAGGTCGCTCTGGGTCCACAGGCCGATTTCAACGCCGCGCTCGCGCGCGTAGTCGCCAAACTGCTTGAGGTTTTCAACGTTACCGTCGAGCGTGGAGGTCTGGCCGTAGCCTGCGCCATAGCCGTCGTTGGGGAGCACCCAGCCCAGCGGCATATCGTGGGCCGCATAGCGGTCAATAACGGCGCGGGCCGAGAACTGATAGTTGCCGGGCAGCTCGCCGTTGAGGCTCTCGCGAATGCCGCCGTTATCCTTCTGGCTCTCCTTGTAGCGCTTGCCGTCTTCAAACAGAACGCCGTTGGGGTCCTCTTTCCAGTAGTCGCGGTTATAGGCATTGAGGTGACCCTCATAGAAACCGAACTTGGGCAGTAGCTGCGGTTTGCCGGTGAGCTGATAGAAATCGCCAAGCAGGGTAACAGGCGAGTCGTTGACCATTACGAACATGTCGAGATACGGCGTGTTGTGGGTCAACGAAACCAGCCCCTGCTCCTTGGCGCCGAAATCATAAACGCCCGGAGCGAAGGTGTGGAACATAACGCCATAGCCATTGGTCGACCAATAATAGGGAGTCGGCGAGGCAACGCCGCCGTCGGTCCATGAGTTGGTGTTGACAATGTCGATTGCCTTGCCTTTGTGCGAAAAGCGGCCGTTCTGAACGCCGCCGCCGTAGAAATACTCACCCGGCTGCTCCTTGAGCTTCACTGTTGTTGCCTTGGAGCTGAAAGTAACCGGTTCCGCAGCTTCAAGCACTCGCTTGCCGGTTGCGCGGTCGGTCACCGAGGTGAGGCCCCCGGTGCGGCTGAGCACAACATCGATTCGCGGTGAGCGAACAATGTAGCTGTCGCCATTGTCGACAACCGAAATTTCGCCTGCATCCAGGCGCGGGGAATCTACCAGAATCCGGGCCGGAGGGGTTGCCTGGGGGTCACGCATGGCGCCACCGGACGGGTCGCGGAAAAGACGGAACACGTTGGGCCCGTAGAAATCAACTATGGTTGCAACGGAATCGCCGTCGAGCTGAATGCTGACCGACTGCTTTCCAACTTTAACCGTTTGGTCGCCGGCAGCAAAAACAGACAGCGAGCTCAGCACGGCTGCAGCGGTCAAACCGACAAGAATTTTTTTCATGATGAATTTGCGGAATGGTTACAAAGCAGGGTTGCGCCCTTTTCGGCGCAACCCCGCTGTTATGGGAATTTCTGAGATTTCAAGGATTAGTCGATAACGGTGCCGTACATGCGGATTTCGGCAACGTTCCAGTAGCCTGCGGCGGCGGAACCGATGGTGTAGAGGTTTTCGTCGAGGTTGTTCTTAACAACACTCATGCGCAGGTAGCGGAAAGGTTCGGGCGACTTGATCCATTCGCTGTCGTTCTTGATGCCGCCGAGCCAGGTAACCTGACCGGAAGCAGCCTGGTTCTTACCAACGCCGGGAACTTCCTTCTCGATAACGATTTCTTTCCAGTTAGCGTTACGTTCGGCTTCGTTAACTTCGTTGGAGTAGAAGAGCGAAACGAGTTTCGGGCTGTGGGGGTTGGAGTGAACGCGGGCGGTGAACTTAATGGCGATTGCATTGATGGGCTCCTTGGTGGGCATTTCGAAGTCGATGTAGGAACCGTAGGGTTTCTGACGCTCGCGCAGCGAGTTGGCCGACCATGCGGAGTGGTAGAATGTCGAGAGGTCGTCGTCGAACATAGCGGCAAACGAGCCTTCGGTCAGTTCGGGGTCATTGGCGCCGAGAACGCAGCCTTCGTCGAGTTCCATGGGCTCTTCAACAACGCGATAGCCAACGAAGAAGGTGTAGCCGTCGTAGCGCTGGGTGTTACCGCTGCCGTCGGTCCAGGTCAGTTCGCTCTGGGGGAGTTTGAGCGAGCTCTTGATCTTGGCAGGAGTGGTCTTGTCAGGCCAGCTGATTGAGGAAAGCTGGATTGAGGTTACCCAGTTGTTTTCCATGTCGTTGTAGTTCATCTGCTTGCGGGGGAATGAATAGGGCAGACGCACTTCGGTTACACCGGCAGGGAAGGTGATGGTTGCAGCCTTGTCGGAGTTAACATAGTTATATTCACCTTCACTGTTCTTCAGTGACAGACGCGTAAGCACCATATCTTTGTGGTGCTGATTGAAGCGTTCAATATCGGTATCCGGATTGTTTTTATATTTAACTTCGAAACCGTAGGGGTTCGGGCAAGGAATCGAGAAGATGATTTCCGGCTCATAAGCACCGTTACGGTAGTCTGACGTTTCATCCTTCAACATCGAACGGTTCTGGTCAGTCAGGAACACGGCGTCGTTGCTGACGTTGACGTTAACAACCGGGTTTTCAACCACGGGAGTGAGCATCAGGTAGCGGTTCTCGGAGTTGATGGAGTCGTTCTTGTTGGTGGAATAGAGGCCGATAGGAGCAACAAAGGTGTAGTTGTTGATCGTATCGTTGGCCAGAGCCCACTCTTCGGGGTTTTTGGTGCGGTTCGCTTCCTTGGCGCGGGATTCCAGGTCGGCACGCCAGTCGGAAATGGCCTGGGCGTTGAACACCACCAGAGCACCGAAGTAGCGGTCGTCGGCAGTCATGAAGGTGTGGTCAATCAGGTTGCCGTCGGTGGCAATGGTGTCGGGAGTGGCCAGGTAGTAGAACTCGGGCTTCAGCGGAACCAGACCGGCGAAATCCTTGGAACCATAGTATTTTTCCTTGTATTCGCCGAATTCAGCGTCGTTGAGCACCTTGAGGGTGGCCTGTGCGGGGTCTTCGGGGGTGTGACCGTTCTTCATTACGGACACATAGTAGGGCGCGGTCTCTTCGGTTGCGTAGATGGTGACGGAGCGTTCGCCGGCGTCTTTAATCATCAAGACCTTGCCATACTGTTCGGGATAGATGTCATACTTGTCGCACGAAGTGGCGGCGGCAAGCAGGGCAACCATGGCCGAAGCAACATATAACTTTTTCATAATTGAATGTCAGTGTTGGTTTATTCGGTTAATGGAATAAGCAATTAGAAGCCGGGGTTCTGAACCATCTGCGGGTTTCGGTAAACCTGGTCCACATAAATCGGGTAGAGATATTCGCGATAGTGGAAGGTATACTGCGGGTTAGCCATCATGGTTCTGTAGAACTGGTTGAGCGAGGGGTTCTCGGCCAGAGCGTTCAGGGTGCGGCGCTTGCCGTAGCCGAAATATTCTTCGCCGGCTACCCAACGGCGAACGTCGAAGTAGCGGTGGCCTTCGTCCCAGAGTTCGATGAAGCGTTCGTTGCGAACCCATTCAACGAGGTCCCAGGTTTTGCTGGTGCCGTCGCAGGTGCGGGTTTCAATCATGCCGATCTGGTCGGCGGTGAGGCGGCCAACGTAGGCGCGGTCGCGCAGCTTGTTGATGTTGTTGATAGCTTCTTCTTCGAGGCTGGCGCCGTCTTTCATCTCATAGCCGGCGGGAGCGGCGATGCCACGCTTGGCGCACTCGGCCTGACATTCTGCCAGGTTCAGGTAGAGCTCGGCCATGCGGATGAACACTTCAGGCGAGTTCTTGCCGGCCGACAGGGTGCCCTTGTCGTCCCAGTGGTAGAACGGGTCAACGTGTTTCATCGAAAGGAAGCCCGATGCAGAATAGTTACGGTCAGAGAGCTTGCGGCCCTGCTGGGTGGATTCGCGCATGTTCAGAACGCAGGGAGTGTTGTTGCAGAGCAGGGTCAGGTAGTCGCCGCCGTGGAAACCGATCCAGGCATAGAAGCGGGGTTCGCGGTTCAGGCAGATGTTGGCGATTTCCGAGCGGTTGGCTTCGGGCAGGGTCGGGTGGTTGGCACCGCTGACTGCCGGAGTGTGCTGCTTGTAGAAGTCGTCGTTGTTCAGCAGGTCAAACGCGCGGGCCTGGTTGCCGGAGGGCAGGGTGCCGTCGGCGTTGAGGAAGTGCTCAACAGTGTAGAGCGTGGGAGCAACGCCGCCCCATGAGTCGGGAATATGCTCGGTGTTGTCCTTCATATAGCGGTAGGCCTGGCGGGGAACACGCGATTCATACTTACCGTAAACACCGTTGTCGAGGGGCGACTGGGCCCAGATGATTTCAGTGTTCTTTTCGCTCTGGGTGGTGGTGTTCAGGTAGCGGAGTTTCCAAACGGCGCGGAGGAATTCCTTGTCGTCGAAGGGTTCGGTTGCGGTGCGGTCTTCTTCGAGTTCGGGGTCGTAGCCGTTGATGTTGGTGTTAACGAACAGCACGTCGGAGTTCTGCATTTTAGAGGTGAGCTCGTCCATGTTGGGAACCCAGATGTTTTCGGGGGCTACGCCGTCGTCGATGCAGTCGTTCTTAACTTCCCAGCTGGGGTTATAGAGGCTGAAGCCGGCTTTCTTGGCGATTTCCAGTGCTTCGCGGCAAGCAACCAGGGCGCGCTGCCACTTTTCGGGCTGGAAGGTGCGCGAAACCAGAGCTTTGCCGTATCCGGGAGTTTCGTAGTTATTGTTCTGCCAGCCGGAGTAGGCCGAGGGGAACTTGCCGTTCCAGAGGTCGGAGGCGGCATAGAGGAGCAGACGGGCTTTCAGAGCCTTGCAGACAACCTGGTCGGCGCGGCCGAGCTCGGAGCTCTCTTCGCGGCGCAGGGGCAGGTCGGCGGCTGCGGCATCGAATTCCGATGCAATCCAGTCAACGCAATAGTCAAAGTGCGAACGGCCGGGATACTGGTCGAGGTCGGTGTCCATGGCAACGAGCTCTTTGGTCAAGGGAATAGGACCGTAGAGACGCAGCAGCAGGAAGTGATAGTAAGCGCGGCAGAAGCGCGATTCGGCGAGCCATTCGGTGCGTTCGGCTGCTGAGTTGCAAACTTCGTTGCGGTCGCCTTCGGTGGTCAGCTTCAGGTCGAACAGCAGGGTCTGGCCGATGGCGGCATAGAAAGTGTTCCAGAAAGCGGGATCATAGCCGGGGGCAGTGGTGGTCTGAGTGTTGCGGAGCACTGCATAGGCCGGAGCGCCTTCGTTGGCATACCAGGTTTCGGTAATCAGGAATTCGTCGGTCGATGAGTTCAGAACCGAACGATAGTCGCGCGGAAGGATGTCGCGGTGGGTGGTACGTGCATAGCACGAATAGAGGAAGCCCTTGGCGTGGTCGTGGTCCTTCATCGCATCGGAAAGACCGGCCTGTTCCGGCGGAACAACATCCAGATAATTGCAGGAGGTTACGCCCAGAAGCGTTGCCGATGCAATTGCTAAGGTTGCGAATTTGAAAATATTGCTAAGTTTCATGTGATATGATCTCTAAGTAATGTTTGAATTAGATGCTGATCTGAACGCCAACAGAAACGGTTTTCTGCATGGGGTAAGAGTTCCAGCCGGCAAGTTCCGGATCCCAGTGCTTGAAGGGAGCGAAAGTTACCAGGTTCTGACCGGAAACGTAGACGCGGCCATAGGGGAAACGCCAGCCGAGCTCAACGTTGCGCAGACGCAGGAACGAACCGTTGCGCATCCACCAGGTGGAGTTAACCGAGTTATTGGAAACGTCGGTCGAAACAGTGCCCAGACGCGGATATTCAACGTCGAAGTTGTCGGGGTCGTTGATCGGATCATAGAACGAATCGGAAATCCAGCGCAGAATGTTGCGGGCATCGGCGTTGGTGCCGCCTTCCTGGAAGGGATGCATGCCGCTCATCATGATGGTGCGTTTGCCCGAACCGGTGAACTGGATACCCAGGTCAAACTTGCGCCAGTTAAGGGTAGCGCCGAAGCCATACTGGATGCGGGGAACGCGGCCATATTCGCTGATCATGGTTTCGTCGGAGTTGTCGATAACGCCGTCGCCGTTGAGGTCGCGATATTTGATATCACCGACCTGGGGCTTGGAGCCGATGTTCTGTGTGGGCGAGTTGGCGATTTCTTCTTCGCTCTGGAAGAGGCCTTCGGCAATGTAGCCCAGGGTGCGCGACGAAGCGTTGGGGATGCCGGTGCCCATCATCCAGGTGTAGGGGTAGATAGGTTCGTCCCAGTCGCTGACCTTATTTTCGGCGTAGGTGAAGGTGCCGGTAACGCCAAACGACCAGTCGTTGTTGATGCGTTTGTTGTAGCTCAGGGCGATTTCACCACCGTGGTTTTCCATAGTACCCTTGGAGCTCCAGGGGGTAGCTGCATCATAGCCGAGCGATGCGGGCCATGCCTGACGCTGCAGGAAAATGTCGTAGCGGTGTTCCCAGAAAAGGTCGGCGTTAACGGTCAGGTCGCCAAACAGCGAGAACTCGATGCCGACGTCGGCCTTACGCGATTTTTCCCAGCCCAGACCGGTAACGGCGTAGTAGGTAACAACCGGGCCACCCAGCTGCAGGAACGACTGGTTGTAGTCGCCCGAACGCCATTTCAGGTTCGAGGGGTCGTTGTTTTTAATCTTGTCGATGTAGAGGAAGTAGGAGCCGCCAGGGGTGTTCAGGGCGTCGGAGCCTACAATACCCAGCGATGCACGCACCTTCAGGTTGCTGACAATGTTGCCGGCGGGTGCGAACCAAGGTTCATTGCTGATAACCCAGCCAATGGAGCCTGCGGGGAAGAAGCCGAAGCGTTCGCCCTTGGCCAGACGTTCGGTGCCGTTATAACCGGCGTTGAATTCAACGAGGTAGCGGTGGGCGTAGTCGTAGGTTGCGCGGAACGAGAAGCCCTGGTTGCGGTTGGGCAGAACTGCGTTGCGGAACTCATACTGACGATAGGAAACCATGGCGCTGAGGTCGTGCATGCCAAACTTGCGGTTCCAGTCAAAGCGGGCCTGGAGTTCAAAGGTCTGGTCGGTTGAGCGGCTCAGGTCAGATTCGTTGAGGTAAACGGTACCGGTCTGAATCTGGTTGGTGCGGTAGATGTCGCCTTCGTGGTAGGCGTTGATTTCGCCGTCGGTAACGTAGTTCGATGCGCGGCCGGCGAGTTCGTAGTAGTAGGGAGTGATGGAGCGGGTGAAGCTCATGGAGCTCCAGCTCTTCAGGTTAACCCAGGCTTCGAAGCGCAGGCCCTTGGTGATGAAGTCAAGACCCTGGTTGATTTTAACCACGGTGTTGAGGGTGGTTTCGTTGGTCTGGGCGAACGAGGTGTTCAGAACTGCATAGGGGTTCTGGAGCACGTGTTCGGAGTAGCGGCGCGAAGCGTAGCGGATGTGTTCGTCGCCCTCTTCGGCCGGCCATGTAACGGGGAAGGAGATAGGAGTGGTTGTCAGCGTGTAGTTGAAAATCGAAGATGCGCCGGCGTTAGGACCGGTTTTCTGACGCACCTGCGCGTTCATGTTCATGCTGATGGTGGTGGAGGAGGTCAGCTTGTAGGAGATGTTGTTCTGGAACGTGTAGTTATACAGCTGGATGTTGTTATTCCAGGAGTAGAGCTTTTCGGAGTTCAGAAGGCCGTCTTCGTGCTGAACGTCGATTGCCATATAGTACTTAACCTTCGAACCACCGCCGCTGACGTTAACGTTGCCGCGCTGACGCGATGCCATGTTGCGGAACAGAATGTCGCCCCAGTCAACGTCGGGGTAGAGGTAGGGGTTAACGCCGCTACGGGTCCAGCGGATTTCGGAGTCGCTGTAGCGACGGGCGTTGCCGCGGCTTTCGCGGGCGATGTTATACATTTCCATGTAGCGGGCACCGTCAACGAAGTCGGGGAACTTGTCCAGGAAGTTAAACGATGCGTCGAAGCTAACGCCGATTTTGGTCTGCGAGTTGTAGTCGCCGCCCTTGGTCTTAACGATCATAACGCCGTTAGCGCCGCGGGCGCCATAGATAGCGGTTGCCGATGCGTCTTTCAGAATCGAGAACGATTCGATGTTTTCAGCAGGAACGTAGTTAAGGTCATTGGAGGAGATTTCAACATCGTCGAGCAGAATCAGAGGGGTTGCGCGGCCGCCGAAGGTGCCGATACCGCGAATGTAGAATTCAGCGGCCGAACCGGGTTCGCCGGAGGTGGTCTGCGCAACTACGCCGGCAATCTTACCGGCCAGCGCGTTGGTCAGGTTGGTCGAGGGGAGCTTGAGGTCGTCGCCCTTAACCGAGGTGATAGCGCCGGTCACCGACACACGCTTCTGCGTGCCGGCACCAACAACTACTACTTCATCCAGCGTATTGTCGCCGCCCTTCATTTCTACCTTAACGTAGCCGAGGTCGCCGACGGGCACACGCATTTCCTTGTAGCCTACATAGGTAACCAACAGGGTAACATTCTTTTTCATCGGAATGCTGAGGCTGAAGTTACCATCGATATCGGTAGCGGTAATTGCATTTTTGTCGCCTACGCAAGCAACGGTTGCACCCGGAAGGGGCTCACCGTCAACGGCGTCAACGACCGTACCGGTCACAGTACGCTTCGCCGTCGACGATTCGGCTTGCGGAGCGCCCGACGGCTCAGCGGCAGCATAGGCCGACGCGGGAGCCATCATGGACATGGCAACCAGCCCAAGCAGGGCATAGCGCCAAGATAATGAACGTTTTCTCATTCTGTGATTGATGATAGTGATTGATTATTATGATATTTTTTCGATTTAGCTGTTTTCCTAAACCATTGAGAGATTTAAGGTTGCTGCAATGTCGGTTTGTTCATTAAATTTAAGTTAAAAATGCAAAATTTCTTTCAGATTTTGGCCCTAATCCGAAAAAATTTGCTCACAAAGTTAACAAAAATCCGCTAACGTGGTGTCAGCGGATATGTTAAACTTTGTTAATCAGAAGTGTTAATCATATAATGCCTATGATTTCGCGGATGTCGGCCACTTTGTTTCGCGCGCAATAGTCACTGATTTCATCAACTATTTTGGCGCTAACGGCCGGGTCGAGGAAGTTGGCGGTGCCGACCTCAACGGCCGTTGCGCCGGCCATGAGGAACTCCAGCGCGTCGCGCCCGCAGGTAATGCCGCCCAGGCCGATAACCGGAATCTTAACCGCCTTTGCAACCTGCCAGACCATGCGAACCGCAACCGGACGCACAGCCGGGCCGGAGAGGCCGCCGGTTATGGTCGACAGGCATGGACGCCGGCGCTCAACGTCGACAGCCATACCCATCAGGGTGTTGATGAGGCTGACCGAGTCCGCACCTTCGTCTTCAACGGCGCGGGCAATTTCGGTTATGTCGGTAACGTTGGGGCTGAGCTTAACGATCAGGGTGCGGTCCCAGACCTTGCGCAAAGCCGCGGTGACCGATGCGGCGCCCTTGGCGGTGGTGCCGAAAGCCATGCCGCCCTGCTTAACGTTGGGACACGAAATGTTGACCTCGATGGCATGGATGCGGTCAAGGTCGAGCAGACGCTCGGCAACGCCAACGTAGTCGCTCACCGTTGCGCCGCTGACGTTAACTATAACCTCGGTGCCGCAATCCTTTATGCGCGGATAAATATTTTCGGCGAAGTAGTTCACTCCCTTGTTCTGAAGCCCCACGGCATTGAGCATGCCCGACGGGGTTTCGGCCATGCGCGGATAGTCGTTGCCCTCGCGCGCATGTAGGGTCGTTCCTTTAACTATTATGCCGCCCAGGGCGGAAAGGTCCATGAAGTCGGCAAACTCCGGGCCGTAGCCAAAAGTGCCGCTGGCGGTCATTACCGGATTTTTCAGCTGCAGAGAGCCGATGTTTACACTCAGTCTTGCCATGTCAGTTGATTGATGTTGAATACCGGGCCTTCGGTGCATACGCAAACGTTGCCCTTGGTGGTTTTTTCCACGCAGCAGAGGCAGGCCCCTACTCCGCAGGCCATCATGTTTTCCAGACTCACCTCGCAGCTCGCGCCTATGCGGGCTGCGGCTTTGGCCACGGCAACCATCATCGGTTTGGGGCCGCAGCAGTAAATATTGTCGACCGGACGCTGCAGGCGCGCATGGGCCGTAACCACTCCGCGCGTGCCGGCCGAGCCGTCGTCGGTGGTGACGTGAACCGGGCCGATGGCCTCAAAGCGGTCGAGCAGCAAAAGGTCGGCCGCGGTGCGTGCACCCAACAGAAATTCGGGCGCATAGCCTTCGGCCTTAAGCTCCAGGCCGAGCGCCAGCATCGGAGCCACGCCAACGCCGCCGCCAATGAGCAGCGCCTTGGAGTCGGCCTTCGACGGGCGTGAAAAACCGCGGCCCAGCGGCAGCATCAGGTTCACCTTTTCGCCCGGCTGGCAGCCCAGCAGCGCATCGGTGCCGGCGCCGGCGCGGCGAACGAGCAACTCAATGCGTCCGGCCTCGGAATCGGCGGTGCAGATTGAAATGGGGCGACGCAAAAAGGTTGTTTTCGAACGGTCAATGCGAACCTGCGCGAACTGGCCGGCGCTGATGGCCGGCAGCGGGCGGTCGGCGCGCAGCGCAATCAGGCCATAGAGCGGCCCTAAGGGGGTATTGGCTTCGACGGTCATGTCGCAGACCATCTTGGCTGGAGTCGGATTATTATTCTTCATCGGGATGATATGATTCAATGTGTCGGCGTTTTTTCTCTTCGGTAATTTCGTCGATAGTCACCAAAATGGCGCTCTCCTCAACGTCGCCGAACTCGGGATTGATGGCGGTTCCGAAATAGCGCATCGTCGGCGAGAGGTTCATATAGGCATTTACCAGCGGCGGAATGTTGAAGCCCAGGTCGCGGACCAGGTGGTTGAGCTTAACATAGTCGTCGCGCAGCGTGCCTCCGGCCGGAAAGAGCTCGCTCAGAGCCTCAAGGTCGGAGTGGGTGTTGAGCGGAATAATCGGTCTGACGAGGTTGTCGCTGTCGCCATAGTGCTGCCGGAAAAAGTAGAGTATCATGTTGCGGCACTCGGCGTTATAGCCGGGATACATCGTCACTTTGCCGAACAGATACTTGATTTCGGGGTGCTTGACGGTCAGTGCGCCCAGGCCGTCCCAGAGGTTATCAAGGGCGAAAATAGCGCCGCTCTGGCGAGTGGCCTGTGCTTCGATGCGAACGAACGAGCGCCCAAGCTCAATGGTGTAGGGCATGTATTCTTCCATAAATTTCGGCGAAAAGCGAAACATATGGGCCGTTGCGATGCGTGGCGAACCGTCGAGCTCGGTCTTGACGTCGGCGCCGAGAATATAGCGGTAGCCGCCAACAATCTGCTCGGTGCGCGGGTCCCAGACAACCAGCTGCTTCAGCGGCGGAGTCATCAGGTCAAATTCGTCAATGTCTACTTCTTTGCCGGTGCCGCCGCCTCCAAGCCTGAAAGCTATTTCGCGCAGGCGGCCGATTTCGCGCATAACGTTGGGCGCGCAATAGGCGTCGACAACATAGAGGTCGTTGCCGCCTCGGTTACTATGGCGCAAAAAGCGCTCGGCGGTGAGCTCGCTTCGGAGCAATTCGGTAGGCACCGGATCGATTACTGGAGCGTTCATATATTTTATAAGGTGTAGATATACTCTCTGATGCCCCGGGCCTGCTCGGCGGCTTCGTGGCCGCGCAGCAACTGCTCGGGGGGAATGGGCAGGCCCACTCTGATTTCAAAATTCTTGCCGGCGCCGCCAACGAACTCGCGCGGCAGCCTGAGCATTTCGGCATTGAACTTAAGCCCCAGACGCTCGCGGCGGCGCGCCAGCCGGTAGAACGCCTCGGAGTTCTCGCCAACAAAGCGCAGCGGAACCACCGTGCGCCCCGTTTCGGAGCTTTTCTGAACAAACATTTTGTTCCACTTCAAATCGCGGACCGGCTGGCCGGGAGCCTGCCGGCGCGAGCACATTCCGGCCGGAAACATAATCACCGGGCGCTGCAGGTCGGCAAAAGCGCTCTCAACGTCGCTGACCGCGCCGCGGCTCTGGCGGCCATGTTTGTTAATGGGAATGAAAACGTTGTCGAGCGGCTTGACAACGCTCAGCAGGTCGTTGACAACAAACGCCGGCTCGCAGCCATGGCGCCGCGCAACCCAGTCGATCAGGCAAATGCCGTCTAACGCGCCCAGCGGGTGATTGCTCACATAGGTAACCGGCACACTAAGCTCCGGCAACCGCCCTGCGCCCTCAACCCGGTAGCCGACGTTGAGCTCGCTCAGCAGCGCCGCCGCAAAAGCCGAGCCGGTCAGACCGGCCGTTACCTGCAGCAGCCGGTTCAGCTCGTCCTGACACACATAGCGCTCCAGCGCACGCACCGCAGCCGAGGGTATCCACCGGTAATAGCGCGCGGCGCGCTTCTGAAGCAACTCGCCAACATCAACTTTCAATTCCATAATTGCCTGCAAAGGTAAGCAAAATTTTGGTGATTTCGGAAAAAAATCGTAACTTTGCGGCGATTTTTGCAACAATCGAATCAGAAATGATAAATATAACCTTCCCCGACGGCAGCGTCAAGCAGTTCGAAGCAGGCGTTACCCCTCTGAAAATAGCTGAGTCAATCAGCCCCAGGCTGGCACAAGACGTGCTGGCCGCATCAGTCAACGGCAAAGAATGGGACCTTACCCGCCCGATTGATGCCGATGCCGAAATCAAACTCTTCAAATGGGACGACCCCGAAGGCAAACACGCCTTCTGGCACAGCTCTGCCCACCTGCTCGCCGAAGCGCTCCAGGAACTCTATCCCGGAGTGAAATTCGGCATTGGCCCCGCCATTGAAAACGGTTTCTACTACGACATCGACACCAACGGCCACACCCTGACCGCCGCCGACTTCCCCGCCATCGAGAAAAAAATGCTCGAACTGGCCCGCAAAAAAGAAAACATCGTTCGCGCCGAAATTTCCAAAGCCGACGCCCTCAAAGCCTTTGGCGACCGCGGCGAAGAATATAAATGCGAACTCATTTCCGAGCTCGAGGACGGAACCATAACAACCTACACCCAGGGTGCGTTCACCGACCTCTGCCGCGGACCCCACCTGCCCAACACCGGCGCCATTAAAGCCGTGAAAATCATGAGCCTCGCCGGCGCATACTGGCGCGGCGACGAAAAGCGCCAGCAGCTGGTGCGCGTCTATGGCATCACCTTCCCCAAGCAGAAAATGCTCGACGAATATCTGGCCCTGCTCGAAGAAGCCAAAAAGCGCGACCACCGCAAACTCGGCAAAGAAATGGAACTCTTCGCCTTCTCGGCCAACGTTGGCCAGGGCCTGCCCCTGTGGCTCCCCAAAGGCGCCGCCCTGCGCGACCGCCTCGAGCAGTTCCTGCGCAAAATCCAGAAACGCTACGGCTACCAGCAGGTAATCACCCCCCACATCGGCAACAAGCAACTCTACGTAACCTCCGGCCACTACGCCAAATACGGCAAAGACTCCTTCCAGCCGATCCACACCCCCGAAGAAGGCGAAGAATACCTGCTCAAACCGATGAACTGCCCCCACCACTGCGAAATCTTCCGCGCCCTGCCCCGCAGCTACCGCGACCTGCCCCTGCGCCTGGCCGAGTTCGGAACAGTTTATCGCTACGAACAGAGCGGCGAGCTCCACGGCCTGACCCGCGTGCGCGGATTTACTCAGGACGACGCCCACATCTACTGCGCCCCCGACCAGATCAAAGACGAATTCCTGAAGGTGATGGACATTATCCTCTACATCTTCAAGGCCCTCAAATTCGAAAACTACGAAGCCCAGATTTCGCTCCGCGACCCCAATAACCCCACAAAATACATCGGCTCCGACGAAAACTGGCACAAAGCCGAACAGGCAATCATCGAAGCCTGCGCCGAAAAAGGAATCAACGCCCGCCAGGAAACCGGCGAGGCCGCCTTCTACGGCCCCAAACTCGACTTCATGGTCAAAGACGCTCTGGGCCGCCGCTGGCAGCTCGGAACAATTCAGGTCGACTACAACCTGCCCGAACGCTTCGAACTCGAATACACCGGCGCCGACAACGCCAAACACCGCCCCGTAATGATCCACCGAGCCCCCTTCGGCTCAATGGAACGCTTCGTGGCTGTGCTGCTCGAACACACCGCCGGCCGCTTCCCCCTCTGGCTCGCCCCCGAACAAG
>CAZDVP010000012.1:0-11056 GCA_964508865.1 uncultured Bacteroides sp.
TCAACGACGACCCGGCAACATTCGTTGCTAAATGCAAACAGCGGTCAGACGAAACAGTAGCAAACATAATGATTACTCAAATTCGCCAGATTGATGCCATGCTTGCCAAAGTCCTAAAAAAAGTCGAAGCCGACTTCATAACCAACGGCGGCATCAAAGAAGCCATGACCACCGCCCCCAAACATCACCGCGGCTACTAAACTATAAATTTGGATGCCTTATTAAAGTCAATTTAGAAATTTTTCATAAATTTGCAGTGTGAAAAGCTGGAAAGATTCTACTTGGTGGATTTATGTCGTGGCGGCTGCGGCGCTGCTGCCGGCATTGTTGCTGCGCGACGCAACGCCCGATAATGAGCTGCGCTATCTGAGCATTGCCGACGAGGCGCTGCGCAACGGTTCTTTTTGGTGTTTTTCGAACCATGGGGAGGTTTATGCCGATAAACCGCCGCTGTATCTCTGGCTGGTAGTTGGCGCAAGGGCGCTTGCCGGGCAGAATTGCGAGTGGCTGATAGGGCTGTTTTCGCTGGTTCCGATGCTGCTTGTCGGCCGGATTATGGCCGGTTGGGCACGCCCGGTGTTGACCATCCGTCAGCTTCAGGCGGCTTTGCTGATGCTTTTTACCTGTGGATTTTTCCCGGGCCTGGCGCTGACGTTGCGCATGGATATGCTGCTGACATTGTTTGTGGTGCTTGCGCTGCGCGAGGTCTGGCGCATGGCGCAGGGAGCGCCGACGCGACGCCACGAGGCGCTGCTGGGGCTGTTTGTTTTCCTGGCGCTGTTTACCAAAGGGCCTTATGGGGTTTTGATTCCGCTATTGGGGTCGCTGGCCTATTTGGCATGGGTTGGCCGGGCAAAGCTGTTTTTCAGAATCTGGGGCTGGCCGGCATGGGCGGTTCTGCTGGGCGGATGCGCCTGCTGGTTCGGCGGCGTCTACGCTGAAGGCGGACCGGAGTATCTGAATAATCTGCTGTTTCATCAAACCGTTGACCGCGCGCATAATGCGTTTACGCATAGCAGGCCGTGGTGGTACTATTGCGGTTGCGTCTGGTACGTCATGGCGCCGTGGTCGCTGCTATATGTCTGGGTGATTGTTCGCAATCGCCAGATTGCTTTGCGCGGCGATTTTCGCAAAATGATGGTTGCGGTGTTTGCCGTTACTTTCGTGATGCTTTCGTGCGTGAGCTCGAAACTGCAGGTCTATTTGCTTCCGGCAATACCGTTTGGCGTGTTCTACGGAGCTTCGCTCTGCAAGGCCGATGGCTTGCTGAAGGGAGTGAGGATTGCCGCACTCTCGATTTTGGGGCTGATATTCGTTGCTTCGTGGGCTCTGCCGTGGGTGAATCCGATGATTAGCTATGAGTCGACGTGTAGGCGCGTGGCTGAGCTTGGCCCGGATGCAGTGTGGGTCGATGCGCAGGTGCGCCGGGGCGAGAATATCGATGCTTATTTTTCAGTTCCCGTAAAGATTGTTGACGCTTCGGCGCCCGGATTTGAGCTTCCGCAGGGAACTGCGCTGCTCCTGCCCGGCCGAGGACATGATAAATTATATTTCAACTATGAACCAAACCGCTGATTTTGACCTGACTATTATAGTTCCGGTCTACAACGAAGAAGATAACTGCCGGGCGCTGGAAGAGCGCCTCGGGGCATATTTAGAGCAGAGCAAGCGCAGGGCGTGCGTGCTGTTTGTCAACGATGGATCGACCGACTCGTCGGCCGAAAAAATCGCCGAAATCTGCAGCCGCCATGACAATATGTTCTATATTTCGTTTGCCGCCAACTGCGGGCTGAGCGCTGCAATCAAGGCCGGCTTCGATGCCGCCGAGTCACGCCTGGTCGGCTATATTGACGCCGACTTGCAGACCGCGCCCGAGGATTTTGACCTGCTGCTCGACTATGCCGACGACTGTGAGCTGGTTATGGGCATACGCGCCAACCGCAAGGACACCGGTTTCAAGCGCTTGCAGAGCAAAATCGCCAACGGTTTCCGCCGAATGATGACGGGCGACGATGCCGTTGACACCGGTTGCCCGCTGAAGATTCTTCACACCGACGTTGCGCGCCGCATACCGATGTTTACCGGCATGCACCGCTTCCTGCCAGCGCTCGTTGGCCTGCAGCAGGGAAAGGTGAAGCAGGTTCCGGTGCGCCATTTTCCGCGAGTTGCCGGCAAGTCGAAATTCTCGCTCAGCAACCGCCTGGTTGGCCCTACGATGGACTGTTTCGCTTTCAGGTGGATGCGTCCGCGCTGGTATAACTATAAAATCGGTTCTACCGACCTGAAAAACTGATGCATCCGCTGCTGATAACGTGTGTGGGCCTGCTCGCGCAGGCATTCTTCTCGGCGCGGACTCTGGTTCAGTGGATTCTGAGCGAGAGGGCGCGCAAGGTGTTGTCGCCCACGCTGTTCTGGGCGCTGTCGCTTGCCGGCTCCGCGCTGCTGGCAACCTATGGCTGGCTGCGCGCCGACTTTGCGGTTGTGGCCGGGCAGATCGTCAGCTACTATGTTTATGTTTGGAACCTCCACATCAAGGGAGTCAGAATGCCGGCGTTGTGCTGGGGCCTGTTGTTGCTTTTCCCGGTTGTTGCCGTTGGCTTCGTTGCCGGCAATGCCGCCGAGTTCGTCGAGGAATTTCTGATGCGGCCCGACATTCCGATGGCCCTGCTTTGTTTCGGCACATTCGGGCAGCTGCTGATGACTTTGCGCTTCGTTTATCAATGGTGGTATTCGTCGCGTTTAGGGCGCTCGGAGCTTCCTCCGCTGTTCTGGTGGATAAGCCTGATCGGGGCTATGGTTATTCTGACCTACGGCATTTTCCGCTATGATATTGTTTTGATTCTCGGCCAGGGCTTCGGTTTGTTCGTTTATGCTCGCAACCTGGTTCTAAGCCGCAAAGAAAATTGGAAATGATTCAGCAGAAGTTCTTTGAGTTTACCGATGGGCGCCGCGAGGCCCACGCGATTATCCGGCCGGACAGCGCCCTGCCGTTTGCCGGGCAGCTGGAGCAGGTCAATGCGGAGATTGCGCGGCTGGAGCTGCCGCTGCTGATGGTTCGCTATTTTCTGAGCGACGCAGCCAACTGGCAGGCCGAGGTTGAGGCGCAAGCCCCGCAATGTGCCGTTTCGGTTATTCAGCAGCCGCCGTTGGGCGGCGAAAAGGTGGCCGCGTGGGTGTGGATGCGCTCCGATGCCGCGCCGGAACTTGGCAGCGACGGCCTCTGGAGCAGCCCCGACGGCAATCTGACAATGGTGCTCCAAACCGGTGCAGCTGCCGATTGCGACGATTCGGAGCAGTCGACCCGACAGATGCTTTTTGACCTCGACCGACGGCTGAGTGCGCGCGGTGGTTCGCTGGCTGATAATTGCCTGCGCACCTGGCTGCTGGTGCGCGACGTTGACCGCAACTATGCGGGAGTTGTTAAGGGGCGCAACATCGCTTTCACCGCCATGGAGCTGACCCCGCAGACTCATTTCATAGCTTCGACCGGAATTAACGGCTCGGTTGCCGACTGGCGCCGCCCCGTGGCCATGGATTCGGTCAGCTATTTAGGGCTCGATCCGGGCGCGGTCCGATACCTTTCGGCTCCGCAATGGCTGAACCCCACCAGTGAATATGGAGTTGCCTTTGAACGGGCCACGGCGGTTGACCTTCCGGGCCGGCGCCATGTGTTCGTTTCCGGCACAGCGAGCATCAATAATCGCGGCGAGGTAGTTTATCCGGGCAATGTGGTCGCTCAGGCCGGGCGTATGCTTCAGAATGTTGAAGCGCTGCTGGCTCAGGGCGGTTGCTCGATGGCCGACGTGGCCCACCTGCTGGTTTACCTGCGCGACGCGGCCGATGCGCCCGTTATCCGGTCTATGTTTGAGCAGCGCTTCCCGCAGTTGCCCCTGATTGTTTTGCACGCCCCGGTTTGTCGCCCCGCATGGCTCATCGAAGTAGAGTGTATGGCCGTAAAATAGGCCTTTGGATGATTCATTGCGGCTTGCTGCTGATAGTTGCAGGCGCAATTCTCAGCTGGCAGACTGTGCGCTCCGAGCGGATGTTTCTCCATGCCGACGGCGATGTCCTGCCGTTGTTTGGCCATGAAATCGCCTATGTTTCCGATTCGGTGATATCGGTTGACGGCAGCGAGCTTCCGCTGGTGGCCTTTCATCCGCAGCAAGCCGGGGGCTGGCGCTTTCAGTTGCTGATGAGCAGCGACGGAGTCACGGCGGTTGAAATGCGACGCGACCCGGTCGGTGCCCCGCTGGTTTTTGCAGGCTACGCGCTGTTTGCTCTGGGCGGCCTGATCAGGAGTTGGAGCCGGATTGAGTTGTTGGCCGTGGCCTTCATTGTCGGGCGGATAATTTTATGGGTCTTTCCGGATCGGTTGATGACTCCGGCTCTGCAGTCGGGACTGTTTGAATTGCATGTCGGATTCATAGCCGTTGCCTATTTGCTGTTTCTGGGCTTGCCCTGGCTGCGGCCGCAGCGGGCCCGACGGCTGCTGGGCCCGGCAGTGTGGCTGTTCGGATTGGGAATTGCTTTAGGCTCTATGTGGGGCTATGATGCCTGGGGCCGATATTGGGGCTGGGACCCGAAAGAAACCGGGGCGTTAGTCGTTTGGCTTGCTTATTGTCTGCCGATTCATTTCCGGGCCATAGGCTCGCGGCGCGCCGCCTATATTCTGCCTTTGCTGCTCCTGCCGCTGCTGCTGATTCTCCCCGGCCTCCACTCCTACCTCTAAACCTAAATAATCTCTTTCAGAGAAAAATACATTGCTATTGTGCTGTTCTTGGTCGGGTCATTTGTGTAGTCAACGTACATTTGCTCCTCGCGTGAGCCAAGAAATTTAAACCCATTCTTGCGATAGAAAGGCACGGCAGAAGGGTAAGCGTCGACTGTTATGAAGCAACACCCGGTTTTGTTTTCGGAAATCATCCATTGTTTGATGAAGTCGAGAGCTTTGCTGCCCCAGTGTTCAGGGCGTCGGCGAAAATCTGAAGCAACGGCAAAACGACCAATTTTTACGGCCGGATAATCGCGGCGGTGCTTGTTGTGAGGAAATTTAGATTTTATTTTACGCCAAAAGTTTTTGGGAAGGGTGTCAGCAATAATTTTGTCGTTTGATAGACTGAAATATAAAGCAACGCGCTCGTTTAAGAGAAGATAGTAGGTAACCGTCAGCAGCTCCTTTTGCCATTTAGATGAGTCGACCGCAAAAAATTCGTTTAGGTCTGCGTCGCCGCAATCAAATTCCGGGATTTCCGCTTCGGGATTAAGTCGCTTAAAAGGATTTATGGAATCCATTTTATTGATAATTAGCGATAAGAGTCAGAAAATCGTTAACGCTTTTATTTATTCTCAAGCGTTCGGATTTTCTCTCCTGATCAGATGGAAGCGCAGCGATATCTGCAAGAAAGCGTTCTGCATCCTTGCCGTAGAGAGCGGGGGTATTTCTAATCGGTCTTGCCATTTGATATATAACTTTTGTGCAAAGTTACGAAAAATCCATCGGTTATGCAAATGTAATTTACACTTGTTATTTAGTGATGAGGGGGAGGAGGTCGGCGGGGTCGGAGATGATGTGTTCGGCAAGGAACTGGCGGAGTTCGCTGACGGGGCGGAAGCCCCAGGTCACTCCGACGCTCTCGACGCAGGCGCGCCGGGCCGTTTCCATGTCAACGCCGCTGTCGCCAATATAGATAACGTCGGCCTTTGGGGTCGGAACGTTCAGCAAAACGTTGAAAACAATGGAGGGGTCGGGCTTGGCCGGAATGTCGAGGCGCATGCCGTGGACAGCCTCAAAGGGCAAGCGCGGGAAAAAGCGTGCGATCAGAGCCGATGTGGCCGACTGATATTTGTTTGATGCAACGGCGAGCTTGACCCCGCGGGCCGCAAGCTCGATGAGCAGGTCTTCGATGCCGGGGTAGGGGCGTGTGTGCACCCAAAGGTGACGGTCGTAATAGTCCTGAAAAATTTGGCGAAGCTGCGCAACTTTTTCCGGGGTGCGATGGTCGGGCGGAAGTACGCGCTCCAGCAGTCGACCAACGCCGTTGCCGACATAGAAGCGGTAGGCGCCGATGTCGTGGGTCGGGTAGCCGCAGGTTTCCAGAGCATGGTTCGCGGCGTGGCCGAGGTCGTCGATAGTGTTGAGCAGGGTGCCGTCGAGGTCGAAGATTGCAAGTTTTTTCATTGTTTTCAGAATGGATAGCCAACAGAGAAATGGAATGTTGCGTCGCGACGCCAGTTGGGGTGGGTCAGGGGCCAGGGCTGCTGACCCATGGCCGGATTATAGGCCTTCATGCCCAGGTCGAGGCGCAGCAGAAAATAGGTGAAGTCAAGGCGCAGGCCAAGTCCGTAGGCCCAGGCTATTTCCTTATAGAACGAGTCGAAGCGGAAGAGTCCGCCCGGCTGGTTTTCGTAGTTGCGAATGGTCCAGACGTTGCCGCCGTCGATAAACGCGGCTCCCTCGAGCACCCAAAAGAGTTTGAAGCGGGCTTCGAGGTTGAGGTCAAGGCGGATGTCGCCGCATTGGTTAATGAAGTTGCTCACCGTGTTGCGGGCATTGTAGCGTCCGGGCCCGAGAGTGCGCACGCCCCAGCCGCGCACACTGTTGGCGCCGCCCGCATAGAAGCGCTTTTCGAACGGAACCATCGACGAGTTGCCGTAGGGCACCGCAACGCCCGCTCCGGCGCGGAATGCCAGAGCGACGCGGTGGGAGAACCGGCGGGTTATCATATAGTCGGCTTCGGCTTTGGCATATTGCGCATATTGGGTGCCGAAAATTTTATAAGCCCCGTCGCTTTTGCGTTGATGAACCGCTTCGGAAATGGCATAGAGCAAGTTGCCGGCAATTTCGGCTGAGCCGCGGAAAGTCCATATATGGCGCTGCAGCGGGGCGGTGCGCGCTCCGGGAACCGGGGTGAGCGTCCGCTTGTTGGTCAGGAATGCCGAATAGCCCATGCGCATGATGAAGTGGTTTTCATAGGAATAGCGCAGCAGCGGATTACCGCCGGCAACGTCGTCGAGGAAGTTGATGGTCGACCGCGGCAGGAACACATAGCTGATGTCGAGCACGTCGAATACGCGGCGATTCGTGTTGCCGGGGTTGTTCCATTTATATTTCCAGGCCGCGCCGGCAATTACGCGCGTATATTCAGGGCGCTCCTGATAGTTGCCGTTGAGCGACACTTCGGTCGATGCGCGCATTGTTCGCTTATAGTTGCGCGACAGCAGCGGCGCAAGGAATTTAGGAAAGGTCAGCGCCACTTCGGCGGCGCCTTCGGTGTAGTGGTTGTTGATGAGCCCTTCGAGGTTACCCGACAGGCTCTCGTAGGAGCCACGCGCTTTAAGGGTCAGCGTTTCCGAGCCCTTGAAGAGATTGCGGTGCTGATAGGTTATGCCCAGGCCGGCTCCCAGGTCGCCCTCGGAATTGGTGCCTTCGAGTTCCACGCTTATTCCCTGAAGCTTATTGCGGGTCAGGCGCACAATGGCGTCGAGCTCATAGGGCCCTGCCGGCTCGAGGGCTACCGAAATGGAGCGCACGATGCCCATGCGGCTCAGGGCCTCATAGGAGCGGTTGAACTCCTCGGCGTTATAGGGGGCGCCCGGAGTGATGTGGTTGTTGAACTCGAGCACCTTAGGCGAAATGTAGGGCTTTCGGTTGCCCGGTTCGGCGATAATGTAGATATTGCCGTAGGGAATGGTGTCGAAGCGCACTGCGGTGTCGGCCAGCGCCGGCGAATAGTCGGGCTGAAACATTACCCGCCTGATAGTGTAGCGATGATGCTCGTTGCCTAAAATCCGTAGGGTAAGGTCAACCTGCTTCGAGCCGGCAACAGTGTCGGCCGTGAAAGCGATGCGGTCCTTGGCAAAACCGTAGTAGCCCTGTTTTTGCAGCGAATTGACTATGCGCGTGCGCTCTGCGTCGAGCATTGTCATGTCCAGATTGCGTCCCGGTTTGAGCATCGATTCCCCTTTTGTGGAAATCACGGCCCGGCGCAAAGCCGAGTCACCGCATTCCAGCGCAACCGAGCCTAACTTGTGGGGACGGCCGGTGGTTACGCGATATGTAACGTCGATTTTCTTCTTCGAACGGTGCAGGGTATCAACGCTCACCAGCGGGTGCATATATCCGCTATTGATGAGCGCCTGATTGAGCTGCCGCGCCGAAGCGTCGGTCAGTTGCGGCGAAAAGACCACCGGCGGCTCGCCCAGGCGCCGCAGCCAGCGGTTATACCAGCGCGTTGAGTCGCGGCCCGACAGGGAATAAGTGTGCAACCGCAGCGGAATGATGCCGAGAGTGCGGGTGTTAGGGCGCTGGCGCAGGTAGTTGGTCAGGTCGGCCGGTCGCACCTCGGAAGCTGAATCGGCAATGACTATGCGCGAGTGGTCGAGCAGAAAGTCGCCGTCGGCAACATGCTTAGTTGTTGAACACGACGAAACCGCCAGCACCGCCACGGCGCAGGCACACACGGCTCGAATCAGCGCGCGCATTTTCATAATTCGCGCAAAGTTACGCAAATTCCCCGATATTCCCCAACATTCCCCACCGAATTCTACCTGAATAATTGCGGGAATCAGTAGTCTTCGTCCTCGTTGTCGGAGTTGCCGGTGAATTCATCGATTGCGCCGGTGACCTGATTGATTATATTCTCGATGCCATATTGGATGTTGCGGATGCTCTTGCGGGCCATGGCTTTGGCGCAGCGGGCCTTTAGCCGACCGATTTTGCGCTGCTCCGCGGGAGTGTATTCATATTGGTCGAGCTCCTGAAGAATGTCGTCATATTCGGCTTCGGCCTCGTCCCACTGTTCGGCGGTGTATTCGTTGGCGTTTTCTGAAATATCATCGGTAAAGGCTTCGAGGTTGCTCAAGGCCATTTCTTTTTTGTTGCATGAACCAAGGCCGATGCAGCAAACGAGAATAAGGAGGATGGAAAAGATTTTTTTCATGATGTCTTATTGATTAGTGGATTTTTTCGGCCCCGACACACGAACCAGAATATGATTCCGCCTAACAGATAGGCCACCAGGTCGAAGGGGTCGGAAACGGTTGCGGGGCGATAGAGCGGGGTGACATATTCCCAAAATAGGCCGCAGAGAAGAGTCAGCAGCTCAACGTGGATTAGGTTGAAACCGAGCCGGCGCCTGACGCAGAAGGTTAATGCCAAGCTTATCAGCAGCAGGAAGCAGACGCAACCAAACGTGTCGTTGAAATAGCCTTTCATCAGCCGGCCAAGCGTCGGGTCGGCGAGCTTGATGTATCCGGCCTTGTTGGCCAAGCATATTGCCGAGAGGATTGCGAACCAGGCGGCGGTTTGCACCCGATAGCGTTTCAGCGACATGTTTGGTAGAGAATGACGGTTTAAAACAGCGAGAATAAGATGATGCCAATAACTATGATTACTATCCAGCCGATAATGCTTTCAACGCAACCACCTTTGTCGGAGTCGCTGGAAGAGTCGTTTGCTTGCTGAGCTTGGAGGCGTTGCTGCTCGATGCGCTCCTGTTCGGCGCGCTGACGGGCGGCTTCCATGCGCTGACGCTGGGCTTCGATTTGCTGACGTTCTTCCTCTTCGCGCCGCTCGGCATCCTTGCGAAGTTTTAATTCATATTGCTCGCGCTCAAAACGCTGGCGTGCTTCGCGCTGATATTGCTCCCTTTCTTCGCGTTCCTGCTTTTCGCGGAGTTCTCTTTCTTCGCGTTCCTGCTTTTCGCGCAGCAGTTTCTGCATGGGAATCTCAATTACCCGTTCGGCATCGTTGTTTTCGATTTCGATGGTGTAGTTGATAGAAAGTTTAGGGTCGTTGGCATCGACGAGCTGGAGCAGGTGTGTGCCCTTGGCCAGGCGGATTCGGTTGTCGCGGTCGGGCATGGCGTAGCCGATTTCGGTGCCATAGCGCTTGATGCGGGCCTCGCGGTCGGTTACAATGTGGACCAGGGCGCCGAAGCCGTCGCCGTCTTCAACGTTGATGCCGAGCGATGCCTTGAGCTGCGCAATGAATCCGGCTTTTGAAACCTCGTCGGTGTAGCTATAGGTTTTTGACCTGAATTTGAATTCATCGGGGTTTCGGGTGCTGAAAATTCCCTGCTTGTCGATTTCAATGGGAATGATATTCTTGTTCAGGTTCGAGGCGCGGCCAACGCAGGCGCGAACGTAGTCTGACTTTTTGGAGGCGTCGCTGATGAACACGATGAAGATTTCCGAGTCGGCGATTTTGCTGAAAATCTCGTCGGTGGCCTCAGTGGCATTGGTTTCGAGCAAGCCGGTCGAGATTTTGGCCTGCAGTTCGTGTTCTATTTCGAGAGCAAGTTTCTGAATCCGGGCTTTATCTTCCCAGGCGTAGCAGAGGTAAAGCCGGTTACTGACGTCGTTCATTGCAAATGATCGTGGAGTTGGTTTAGTTATTTTTGAGTTTAACATTCAGGTCGTTCATAATTCCGGCGGTGAAGTCGTCGATGCCCTGATTCTTCAGAGCGGAAACCGCATAGAAATGCAGCGACGCATAGGTCTGCTCCAGATCGTGGACTTCGGCTTCCAGGCCCATTTCCGCTTCAATCATTTCGCGCAGTTTGGCTTCATCGCCGAGAGCTTCGGGGCTGATGTAGCCTTTGTCGGACTTGACGAGCACCAGGTTCATGTGGATGCCGTCGGATTTCTTGCCGAACTGGTGGGTGGTTGACTTAACGGTTTGCAGAACCTGCGAGAGTTTCTGAGTTGCGGTGACTTCTCCTTTGTTTTTCAGATTGCGCTCATACCAATCCTTGAAGTGGCCGGAAAGGGTGAACTCAGTCAAATCCATGGTGTAAGGGTCGATGAGTATTGAAATCGACTCAACGTCCTTGAAGAACTGCATATGGGTGGTTTCCACGCCCGAGTGGGTGAAGAGTTCGCCGCCAACGTCGTTGATAAAGAAATGGTAGGGCAGGGGAGCGCCGCCCGGCACCAGAATCTGCAGCGAGCGACGCAGGTCGGCAACACTGGTTTTCGAGGCCAGATCCTGGTCGCGTCCGTTTTTGATGTCGAGAATAATGCGTCGGGCTTCGTTGCTGACTTCGTCGGTGAACTC
>CAZDVP010000012.1:11156-25355 GCA_964508865.1 uncultured Bacteroides sp.
TGGCAGAACGGACAGGGATGCTTGATGTTATATTTTCTGGTCATGATGGTTTCGACAAGCCAGAAAACCAACGAGCAGAGCAGGGCTATAACCGCCGCCACGACTCCCACGGAAATGGGAATGGCTGCGATTATCAGAACAGTGGAGATATATGTGTTGAAAAGGTATTTGCAGAGTTCCCAAAGGTTCAGGGCACTATAGAAATTGAAGCCGGCTTCGACGCAGTTGTTGCCCCAGGTTGAAAGAGTGTTCTGAAAGTAAACGATAACGCCGCCGAGAATGGCTATCCACAAACCGTTGCCCTCCTTGCCGAACAAGGCAAGAATGCCGCCGATAAGGCTTAGCCAGCCAATGATGATTATGGCCCAGAGAATGAGCTTGATGAGCCAGAGCAGACCGTAGCCAACGCCGCCAATAACGAACAAAACTATCGCGCTGGCGGCCAGGGCGAGTAGGAAGGCCACAGTTATGTAGACAACGGCAATGTAGGGTTGCGGATTGAACATGAACAGGCGGCGCATACCCTCAGAGTTATATGTGCCCTCGATGTTATTCCAGTTGTCTTGCCAGAGAGGCAACGCGAAGCAGGCGCCGAAGCCGACAAGGGCGAGGACTGCGAAAATCCAGAGCACCCATGCGTTATGGATAACGCAGAGCACTCCCGGGTTGTAGATGAGATTAAGCATGGGTTATTTTTTTCTTTTTTGTGTGTTTAAACGGTTTTAAAAGGGATTTGAAGAAGCGTTTAATCCTCATTTTGCGCTTCCAAGCCTTGTATTCCTTGGCATAGCAGCGCGTGAGCAGTTCCTCTTGAACTTTGTTTTTGAGGTTGAGGTCCTCACAGAGAAGAAGAGCTTTGTCGAAAGGAAGTTTGTAGGTATCGGCAATTACGGCTGCGAGCATATCAATCCATTTATGGGATGGGTCGAGAACCTCAATAGCATCAATGGGTTCCGGATCGTTATGGATTTTGCAATAATCTCGTGCTATACGGACCGGATCGATGCTCCTTTTTTTCGACATTTGAAGTCGCAGAGGAAGCAGCGCGTTGAAAAGGTTGAGATTGTTTTGCCGAATAATTTCCCCGAAGAGTTTCTCCATTCTGTCGGCGCTGAACCCGGCGACATAAGCCAGATTGCCGGTGTCGACCAAAGTCAGATAGTCAGTCATAGTCGATAGCCTCTCGTCTTTGTCAACCAGTTTTTTTAGTTCAGGGTTGAGTTTCATCTTTTCGGTGAGTTCGCGGAATTTATCGATGTTGGTATACTCGGCTTTGTTTTTGGCGATGGAATAGTAGAACATCGGGGCGTATTCGCCGTTGCCGATGCGCTCCTTGAACACTTCGAGGAAGTCGGGAGTTTTTGACGACTGATTCAGATAATGCTGAAGGTCGGGCCAGACTGTTTTGAACGGCTTGAGCTCCTTTTGCAACACCTGGCAGAAGAATTCGATTTTTTTGTCGACAGCTGTTGAATGAACGTCGTCGACGATTTTAAAGAACTCTGCCCGGTTCATGTCGCGCTTGTAGAAGCGGTTATAGAGCATATTGTTCTTTGCCTTGAGCTCAGTTTCGGGGAGGAACAATTTATAGAGCTGCGGCATGTAGGGGTCAAGAACGTTGGAGTCAACGTAGTCGGCGTGTTCTTCGAAAATCGGTTTTACAAAGAATTTTTCCAGACCATTTAGGCCGACGGTGTCGAGCGCCTGTTTCAGCAGGTTGATGTCGGAAAGGAGAACCGAGCAAACGTGGTCTTTGACCTGAGGGGTAATAGAGTCGAGCTTGAAACCTATGGCCGCCAGGCGGTTATATTCCTTGATGCGGTCAATGACGTTTTGGGCCGTTGCTTCGTTCATTGTTTCGGCTACTATCAGGTTGAAGCGTTCGGCGTTTTGGGGAGTTTTGTTGACATAGGCGCACAAAACCTTCAGGAACTCTTCGTTGAGCTGCTTGCCGTCGGCATCCATTAGGTTTTCATACATGAAGTTGCCCGGCTGGATGCAGTAGCAGAAAAACGAGTCGTTGGTGCGCTTGCTCATCAGCTTAACGGTTTGATATTCGGGCAACATGAGCCATTTCAGAGTATCGTCGATGTCGCCTTTGTTGGCGCTGAACGAGTCGGAAACGTAGGCTTGCAGTTCTGCGCCGAAAGTTTTGGCTTCGTCGGTTGATGGGAGGGAGGCGGAGTCTATTTCAATGTAGCTGTAGAGTCCGTCGTAGATCTGATGGGGGTAGTCGTTGTGGATAAAGAAGATGTCGAAGCTCTCGTTAGTGCCCTGGTTGCGCATGTTAATGTAGGTGCGCACCGATTTGGCGCTTTCCGGCTCGAGCATGCGATAGAGGTCGGCGGTGAGTTTCAGTGCCTTTTCGGGCGCGGCTTTAACAACCAGCTGCTTGCGGGCGTTTTTGGCCTGGAAATAGTGGAAGAACAGCTTCACCACATCGGGGTCGAGTGCGTCGGCTTTGTTGGCGGTAAACGGTTTGTCGCTCACCGGCAGCGGCGGCTGCGCGCCAATGGAAATTTCGCGCATCTCCTCGTTGGTTTCGGTTGGCTGAACCGATTCAGGAATGAAATGGTTGGAGCCTTCGAGTGCGTTTTCGTAGAGTATTTCGTAAGCTGAACAGTCGGGGGTCTGTTCGAACACGTAGTAGTCCACAACATAGTTGCCGGGGCGAGTCGGCAGGCCGTTTTTGTAGAATCCATAGTCGAACCCAACATAGGCTCGGCGCGCTATTATGTTGTAGATTTTGCCGGTTTCGTCGGCCAGAGTCGTAACGGCATAGTTCTTGGCCACCGATTCAATCGAGGCCGGGTTTTCCTTCATCTGCGCCGGAGTGGGTTTCCGGTCATAGGTTTCCCAGTCGTCGGAAAAGAAATTGCAGTTCTTAATGGCTTGCAGCAGGGCCTGGGGTGTGCCATCGGTTGCGGTGCGGATGCCGAACCCAACGCCGCCGTCCATCCGCTTTTCGGATGAATTGTAGATGATGTGATAGTATTTCATGGTTATGATTTTTTAGTTTCGTCGTCGGTCGGAATGTCGAAACCCCCGATTTTGTGGAGCGCCCAGATCATCGGGTCCATAACGCGGAATGGCTTGATTTCTTCATTGTCGGGCACGTCGATCTGCAAATTCTCGTTGGTCATGGCTCCGAGGGCCGAAACGCCGAAAAAGCGTGCGTTGTCGCCCCATTTTTCAACAATGTCGCGATATATTTCCTCGCAATTCCATGTTTCGGGGTTACACATATAGCTGGCAATGGTATCGCTGGCCGTATCGATTTCTTTCATGGAGAACTTGCCGGTTTTGATGAAGTGGCTGTTTTTCCATTTATTGTTCTCGACAAAGTTCGTTACGTCGCATTTGAGCATACCGCTGTTGTTGATGATAGCGTCGAACTTACTCATTACGAAGGCAACCGGAATTTTAGCGATTTTCGGGTATTCGTTGATGAAGGAAAGAATTGTTCTGACTGTGTGTTCCAGAGGCGTAACATTGTCTTGATTGATGATGTTGTTCTCGCTCAGAATTTTTTGAACTGTCGGAATTGAGAGGGTGTCGAGCAGAACAATAACGGCTTTCGATTTGCTCAGATACTTTGCATTGCGCTTAATGTCGTCAGGATTTTCGAAATTTTCGCCGGCGGTGTCGTAGAACACCAGATAGATTGCTTTTTTCGAACTATGGCTTTCGAGACGGAAAATCCAGGGCACGGAAAATTCTCTGACCGGAGTTTTGGACACGGGGATGTGCTCCTTGAAAATGGTTTCTTTGGCTTTATCGAACAGTGCGGTGGTGTATTCGCTCTTGTTGCGGCCAACCGGCTGAGGCAGAATCTGGCTCAGATTCAGGCGGAAGCCGTTTTTTTGCAGCTGGTGAATCATCGAAACTATATAGTTCGACTTGCCGCTGGCAGGGCCGCCGATAACTGAAATGATTTCAGAGCCTTTTTCAATCATTTCGGTCGGGAGCCAGTTATAGCAGTGGGGGCATACAAAGCGGGTTGAAATGCCGCCGCAGTTATCGCAGGCGCAGCCTTTGGGCTTATAGCCCAGGAGTTTGTCCATGAATCCGATTTTCGGTTCGAACACGTGTTTCGACATAACGGTTTCGGCCCAGAAATCATTGAATACCCTGTTGTTTTCACGCTGGCAAACTTCAACCGGTTTTCCGTCGACTATGCGGGTTGAATAGTTTTCGCATTGAACCATTACTTCGGTGTTTTTGAATGATTCAAAGCAGTAGGGGCAAAGTATAGTTTTACTCATGTGTGCGAGGTGTTGTGGTGATTGGGTTAAATAGTTACGTAGCCTGTGCCGCCGATGCTGAACAAGTTTGGTGATATAACTTCATCTTCGTGAGGCCAGAATTTTATGAAAAGTTTATTGGCGTTTTTGTCGAGGCCCAGAGCGGAGAGGTCGGTCGTGGCTTCATAGACCACACCCGACTCGCCTTTATCAATATCGACTGCAAAGATGCCATAGCGGTCGTCGGGAACGGTTGTTATCACCTTGGGGCTGACAATGAGTACCGCGCGGCATGGCAGCGGATTGTCGACCGACACCTTGATGCCGACGCTCTTTTTTGCGCCGAAGCCGAGAAAGCCGCCCGAGGAGGTTACTTCGACCGTAACTTTGCCGGTAACGTATTCTATGTCGGTGACCGGCATTTCCTCCATGGTTAGTTCGGCCATTTCTTCAACGAGTTTTTTGCGGCCAACAATCGACTGCTCGCGGTCGAAAAGGCGGCGAAGCTCTTTGTAGCGGCCATAGCAGTCGCTGAATTTCTGAGTGGTGGCGCGCAGGGTGTCTGGTAAATCGTTGAGCTCGTGGGTTATGTCAATAAGCTCGCGCAGCTGCTTTTCGTCGGCGCGCACCGAGTCGACAATCGGTTTGACGTCGGCCAGCTGCTCCAGTTCGATGAGCATTGAATTGGCGCGTTCGATGCGTTTGAGGCATTCAATGGCTTCGTTCTTGGCCAGGAGCAGGTCGTCGGAGCCTGCCATGCGCTCGGTCATTTCGGCAGCATGGGCGAAGTCGCTGTGGCGCATAAAGGATTCCCATGAGGCCACCAGGTCGTTATTGCGCAGGGCAACGGCGTTGACCGCAGCGGTCAACGCCGCGGCAGCCGTGGTTGCCGCATCGCGCAGCGAGCCGAGCACTTCGGCGTTGTGGACGTAGGTGCGGATTCGCGAGCGCTCGTTGGCTTTGTCCATAAACATGCGCTCCAGATTGCGCAGTTCTTCGGTCAGCGTAGAATGCCGGACGTTGTAGCGGCCCAGTGCTTCCTGAATGGCATTGTCGTTGAAATAGGTGTATTTGCCGTCGCTCGACGTAACAGCGACGCAATCTTTCAGGAACACTTCTTCCTTGAAAATATCGCCTACCAGAATAGTGTGTAGGTGGCTGTTGACGATATTGTTGCGGTAGAAGTTGGCAATGTCGTTGATGGTTGAGCGAATGGCCTCTTTTTCAATCAGATTTAGGTGTTTGCCGTCGACCATCATGGGCGGATAGGTTTTGCCCGGATTTCCGGAATAATGGAAATTCTCAATCCAGAAATCTTCGTCGCCCTTGCGGTTGCGGAGCCATTGGTCGGTGAACTGCACCTGGTAGGCATATTCCCGTTCCATCTGGGCCGGAAGGAGCATGTTGCGGCGCTGCTCATAGTAGTCAACAACCAGTTTGGCCAGCGCGCGTTTGAGGAACTCGTTGCCCTTTTTGGCCAGGCGCACCGGTTCGTCGCCTTGCATGAATCGGTCGCCGCACCAGGTCATGACCGACATCAGGATATCGTTGCCGGCCGACTGGATTATGAGCAGCTGATCGCCGAAGCGCGGGGCGAGGGTGCGATAGTCGTTTTGAATCTTCGAGGCGAGCAGGTCGTTCAGCTCAATGCTGAATGAGCGCACGTTGCCGATTTTCTGCTGCAGATATTCGGCTATGCGGCGGCGCGCCTTGACGGGAATGACCGTTGAGAAGTTCAAAACGATTTCCGGTGCTTCGGTGAAAAGGGTTGCGTCGCTCCACTCGCGCAGGTCGCTGACTATGCGCGAAAGGTCGAGCAGGTCAATGTACTTGAACGATTCGCCGGGAACCTTGTCGTCGTTGTCAATGTGTTTCCAGAAATCGCCGTAGAACCCTTCTTTGCCGGCGTCGAAGTTGGCTTTGTTGGCCTCCGACGATTCAAAAAGAGTTCCCGATGCGCTGCGCGAAAAATAGAGCCAGCGGCGGCGCGATGCCTGCCGGTCAATATATTTGCTGAAATTGCCTGAATCACCGACTCCAATCGGAATGATGAAGTCGGTGTCCAGGTAGAGTTGCAGGTATGTAGCCATTGGTTACGGGTGGTTGGCGTATTAACTGTGGGCAAACACTTCTTCAAGCAGAACTTCTTCGAGGAAGTAGAGCGCCGAAGCTATAAACATCGGCATGCGGTAGAAGTCGTCGTTGCCCGCCTTGATGTTGTCTTGATACTTTTTGTATTCAGGGTCGCGAACAATGAAGCTGCGAACGTTGCGCACGTCCTTGATGCGGCTGACCAGATTCGAGGTGCGGGGATAAACGTTGGTTGCGCTGCTGACGAAGGTTATGAACGCATTCATGAATTCTTCGAAGTTTTCGAACTTGCGGGGCATGCCGATGTTGCCTTCGTATTCATAGAAATTATCGTCGACCAGAGCGAGCTCGTCGAGCACCTGGCCATTGCGCATAATTCCGATTTCGCCGATAACTTCCTGTTTGCGGGCGTCGTATTCATTGGTCTGCTTCTGGCCGCGTTTGCCGTAGTCAATGCGGCGGTTGGCATCAATGCCTTTGATTTCCTGACGCGAAACCAAACCTCGGGCAACTTCCGATTTGTTTTCGGCGTTTTCATTGTTGCCATAGTTGGTTTCGGTGATGTTGTCGAAAATGCAGTGGATCGTGCGTTCGTCGGGACGGCGTCCGAATGCCTTGTTGATCAGCTCGTTTTTCAGGCCGATTTCAAAGCAGGCGTTGAGATATTGCGAAACCAGGTCGGGGCGGATTGTGAAGAACAGCCATTCGAACAGGCGGCCGCCCTTGCCGAAGTAGCGCAGGTGAACTTCCTCGATGTCTTTCATGCCCTGAGTTAGAATCGCATTGCGCACGAGCATGCCCGAGTAGGTCAGCAGTGCGCCGAGAATGTAGGCCGGCAGGGTGAACACGAAAGGCACGTCGGACTTCAGGTAGCCATAGAACTTTTTGAACTCCGAATCGCCATGAAGCTGGTCGAAGATGTTGTTCAGATAGTAGGGTGCGCGCGTCGGATCATCCTCGATGGTGTCGATGCCTTCAACCTTGATGTGGGTTTCGCGCGAGGAGTGGAACTTGCGGATGCAGTCGCGGAACTTTTTCGAGTTGATGATTGCGTCGAAGAAAACGCCGGCCGCCATGCGAACCGAACACTGGGTGAATAAGCGCCGGTCGGTGCCTCCGCGGGTGGTTTCGGCCTGCGCGGCGCTGTAGGGGCGTTCAGCTGACTGCGCCGGCTGAGTGCTGCGCGGCGCTGAGTTCGACTGCAGCAGTTCAATCAGCTCTTTGCGGCTGAAATCGTCAACGCCGGCTGAGGTTGCCAGGCCGCGTTGGAGAACCAGGTCGCAAAGCTCCTTGCGGCTGAGTTCATCGAAATCAATGGCGCCCGGTTCGTTGGCTTTGAGGAAGTTGACCAGTTCTTTGCGGCTGAGTTCGTCAACGTCGATTTTGCCGGCGAGCCCGCGCTGGCGAACCAGGTCGCAAAGTTCCTTGCGGCTGAGTTCGTCGTAGTCGACCTGAGCTGAAGCCTCATTGGCCTGGAGGAATTCAACCAGTTCCTTGCGGCTGAGCTCATCCATGTCGATTTTGCCGGCCAGTCCGCGCTGGCGAACCAGATCGCAGAGCTCCTTGCGGCCCAGGTCGTCGTAGTTCACGGCCGGTGCGCCGGCAGCCGCCGGGGCCGGGGCCGGAGCAGCGGCAGGGGTAGCCGCGGCAGCCGCCGGTTGAGCGCTATTGCCGGAGGTGTCTTTGCCGAGAACGAGAATATCCGACGTGGAACCGCCTATGTCGATGCCTACGAACAAACGGTCGCTTTCGAGCGAAATGTTTTTGTCGAGGAAATAGGAGCAAACGGCTTCGGCTTCGGTGTAGGAATTCTTTTCGTTAACCTTCAGTTCGGGGCAGGGAGCGGGAATATTTTCAAAAATTGTGCTCAGCCCCGACATATCGCTCGAACTCATGGCGCTGGGATAGGACCAGTTAAGGGTTTTCGGGTAGAGCCCTTCGGCGAATAGGTCGGCGCATATCTGAATCCACACCATTTTGATAAAGGCTTGTTTGCGTTGGTTGCCGTTGGTGTCGCCGAGCCATTTCATGTTGTAGTGAAGTTTGCCCGCGTTGGTGGTTATGTCAAAGCGGTTCATGTTCTTAACAACGATGTTGGTTTCATTGACCGGCACGCCGCCAATCAGTTCCTCGCTCATTTTCGAGGGGTCGACGAAGCGGTGGTCATGCTCGTGGAGCCACGATTTAATCTGGCCGTTCTTGTTGATGGGTTCTTCGTTGGAAATGAAGAGCAGTTCGTCGTGTTCGGCCGTTTCGATGGGTTTGTTGTCGAAGCCGATAATGGCCAGGCGGCGGTTCGAGAACGGAACCGGGTGGATATCTTTCGAGCCTTTGCCGCAATAGTAGGCGCAGGAGTTGGTGCTACCGAAGTCAAAGCCCACCTCAACGGCCGAAATCTCGCGTGTGTCGGGTATGCGCTGCATTCCCTGAGGGGCATCGGGGGTGTTGGCGTTGACGTGGCGGATAACTATCCAGCCCAGGTCGTGAATGCCGTTGCCGATGCGCTTGCGGATTTTTATGCGTTCCAGCGGTTTGTTGGTTCGGATGATTTCATAGGCATGGGCGTCGGAAGTGGCGTTGGCCGGGAAGTTGATCATTTTGAGGAACACGTCCTTATCGCCGGCGTTGCTCTTGCTCAGTTCCTCAATGTCGGCCATGCCCTCAAACACCGGCACCATCTGGATGCCCTGGGTGGCGTTGGTGGGGAACTCGCTGTAGTAATAATACTTCTGCCACTTCGATGAACTGAAGTTGGGCCATGCAAAGAGCTTTTTGGTCTGGTCGGTTATCTCGACGATAAACGAGCGGTTGCGGATGTTGATTTCCTCGCCCTGGTTGTTGATTCGGGCCTTGAGGTAAACGTCGACGCGGTTGCCGTGTTTTTCGGCTTCGATTCTGACGTTGCGGTTATTGCCCTCGATAATCGGAACAAGCTCCTGCTTGAACACCTCGGTCATGGCAAATTCGCTCAGCGGCATTGCCAGGAACCAGGATTGGCCTTCTTTTTCGTCTTTGGCATGGAGGAAGTGGACGGGCGACATGCGGTAGTCCTGCTCGGTTTTGTTGGTCGGGCGGCCGGCGGAGTCGATAACGGGCTTGGGCGAATCTTTCCAGATTGCCAGATAGTCGCTGTTGATAAACAGATTCTCGACGTCGTCGATTGTTATGCAGTCGGCTATAATTGCCTGTCCTTCGGAGGTTTGCGGAGTGGTGTGGAAGCCGTTGCCATACCAATAATATGTTGCCTTGATGTTGAGCAGTTCGCCCAGCGGGCCGGCCGGGCGCTTGTTGTTGACCGGAATAGTTTCCGACTCAGAGGCCACGGAGCCTAAAATATTGCCGATTTCCTTCTTCCACTCGGTTATGGCAGCGTCAAGAACCTTCTTGACGATAAGATAGCGGGCGTAGGAGGTGTTGTTGGTGGTGTCGTTCTGGTGGTCGCTTTCCCAGATTCCTTTGAGCAGTTCAACATATTTGGGAAGGTTTCGCTGCACTCCGGTCAGGAATGAGTAGAGCTTTTTGAGATTGTTGAAATGCTTGTCGTGGAACTTGGCTTCGCCCTCCTTATAGTAGATTTCGAACTTGGGGTCGGCAGGGTCTTCGAACTTGCCGGCGGTTGCCCAGTAGATTCGCTGCTCGTCGGCAGCGATTTCATAGTTCATGCCCGGAAAGAGAATGGAAAAGGGCGAAGTTCCGCCAACGGGTTTGCCGTTGTAGTAGAGAATCTGCATTTTCGGTGTTTTATCATCACCGCCTTTTTCCTGTTTCCAGAGCGAAGCGTTTTCGAACAGCATCTTGGCGTAGGTGCTGATGATGTCGAAATTGCCCGAACGCGATGCAATATCTTTGGCAACCAGCTCAATCGGCTCGGTCAGCTCGAAGTCTTCGGGGTAGAGAACAAATGCCGCCACCAAACCGCGCCATTCGCTGCAGAGGCTCGAATAGAACTGCGACAGGGTGCGGGTGTCGTTTTTGTTCTCCTTGGCCATGATTGCGTGCTGGGTCAGATGCACGCGGGCCCACGGCGAGGGCACGCTCGACACCAGCAGATTGAAACATGCCGCTTCTTTTAAGTCGCCCCCGGTAGTATCGATGCTGTCGATGAACTGCTCGGGCTTTTCCATCGGCTCCCAGGAGTTGGGTTTAGCCGGTTGGGTGTCCTGGCCTTTTACGCACTTGGGGAGTAGATTATTTGTTATAGCCATTTCTTAGTCAGTTTTGGGATTGGAAACCATAGAGTTTGGAAAAAGTTTCAAAAGTGCGCTTCATCAGTGCCGACACTGCGGTTTTGTCGCTGTCGCTGAAAACTTTGTCGCCAAATTCTTTTTTAAACGTGTCGTAGGCGCTGCTCATCAGACCAACGTTATAGTAAATCTTCGAGTCTTCAAGATAGAGGCTGTTGTTATACTTGAACTTCGAAGCACTTTTAGCCTGAGTG
The DNA here is from genome assembly GCA_964508865.1 of uncultured Bacteroides sp. Lineage (GTDB taxonomy): Bacteria > Bacteroidota > Bacteroidia > Bacteroidales > Muribaculaceae > UBA3263. Next base: position 21,930 of record CAZDVP010000012.1, read on the forward strand.
CTGAAGGCGGCCTGATTGAACAGGAAGCCCTGATAGCCCTGTTCGATCGCTGATTCCTGCATTTGCTTGATCCAGCCGCTGCCCGGCTCTTTTTCGTTGAGGCATTCCAGATCGTAGAACATTTGGAAGAAGTAGCGAATATTTTTAACGTTCTCTTCGGTCAGGGTTTTGAAAGATTCGTGCTGACGGCGGTTGTTGGCAAAGTCCTGAGGTCCGAACAGGAAAGCCGAGGCCATCATGATGCCGCAACGCTGGGTGAATTTGTTTTTGTCGTCGCCGAAAAATGATTCAAAGGTCAGATTGTTGTTTTCGTCTGACGAGATTGTGCGGTAGAAAATCTCGGCTGTGTCTTTAAACACCGGCTTGTCGAGATGCGCCTTGGCTTTCTGATAGAAATCGTAGGCGGCCGAAGCGGCGGCGAGTTCAATGTAGTCTTCGGGATTGCGCTGGGCATCGCCACCGGTAACGCTCTCGGCATCCTTGCGCGACACGTTGCGCGGCTTTTCGCGGCCGATCATGTAGAGCCGCTTATAGGTGGAGCGAACGGTTTCGTCTTCGTTATAGAAAGCCAGGGCGGCTTGCGAGTTCAGCGCGAACTTGTCGGAAGTGGCATAGACCTTGTCGTTGCAGTTCGGTTTGTCGAAGCTGAAATAGTTGGTCAGCATCACTGTGCCGAACAAATTCTTCGACAGAACATCGCCCGGGCCATTGTTGGAAATGATTTTGGCAGCTTCCTGCAGGGCATGGGGAAGAATGGGTATCGATGAGGCACCGGTGCCGCCGAACACCGAGCCGAGCAGGAAAACGATGCTGTTCGGGGTAGACATCAGGTGCTCGACGTAGCGCACCAGGTCTGAGCCTTTGCCTTTGTTGTTGTAGGCCTCCTCGATGATTGCGTGATACATCAGCATCGAGCCCATCTGGGTCTGGGCGCGGTAGCCGTGCTGCAGATCCATGTGGCGCATATCGGGGGTGAGGAACAGGTCGGTGAGGTCACTTTCCTTCCACTTAACTCCGTCTTCGCCGTGGGTTCTCGTTTCGGAGTTTCCGCGGTCCGAAATCTTGTCGAAGGTGGTGTTTGCCGGATAGTTCGGCGAAAAGGTAAAGTAGTTTATCTTGGCCGAGAAGAGAGTGTCGGAAGCCACGCCTTCGCGGTCGGCGGTTATGCTCTTATAGGTGTCGACCAGGGTTTTGAGGCGCTTGAAGTTGCCGTTGTTATAGTCGGTGTCGAGTGCAAGGAGGTTGATTTCGGTGTCGTCGAACATGCCCATGGCGCAGAGATGCACAATACTCTCCGCGCATCGCATTCCGGTGCCTCCAATGGCAATGATATTGAAAGAGTTCATGGGACTTATTTGAAAATCGAGGCCAGTTTGGTGTCTTTTTTCTGCATTTTGCAGATAAGGAAGGTAATCAGGCCGTAAACGACCACTCCGACAATGGCGGCAAGAATCATGTGCATGGTGTATTCGCTGACAAACTGAGCTCTTTTGATATGGCGCATCCAAACCAGAAAGTCAACGCCGAGGTTGGTAACGAGGGTGCACGCACCGAGAATCCAGAACCAAAGGCGACGTTTGGCCGGAGAGTTATCGTGGGCGCCGGGCTGCCAGGCAATGAGGTTGGCAACTATGAGCATCAGAATCATAAAGCCAACGCCGATGATTGCGTCGGTCAGATAGGTTGAGAATTCTGCCTGGTGGAGCTGGATTGCGTTTGCGATTGTAGTATTCATGATTGTGGAAAAGTTATGGTTTTATTTTGTGTATGATGAAAGGTAAATCGTGTAGATGACCGGGTCGTCGCTGTTTTCGGGGCTGATTGTGGGGTCGTTGAGCGTCTGCTTGAGGCTTTCGTAGATAGAGGTGTTATATCCGAAAGGCGAATCGAACTTGAAGTTTCCGCCAATGGCTTCATTGTTGGAAAAATTGTCTTTCGACTTTTTGACGCAGATGTCTATGCGGATCAGGTTGCCTTCGGCACCTGTCAGGGTCTGACCGTTGAATTCGGGGTCGATTTTAACAGCGATATTGCCTTTTTTCCAGGCCTTTTCGTCGAGTACGAAAACATCTTCGAGCTCATTGGGAAGCTCAACCTTGGCTGCATTGGGCCGGAAGTCGGTGTAGAGGTCGCTGATTTCGTAGCATTTCAGTTCGAGCTCTTCGGGCATATAGGCATCGTTGGCCGCAACGTTGAGCTGCATGCCCTTGAGAAAGAAGTCGCCGCCTTTGATGGGGTTTCCGTTGTCGTCGGTGGCGTTGAGAATGTAGCTGTAAACGTCGTCCCAGGCGGCATCCATTGTGTGGCTCTCGAAACCGAGGGCGGGGTTGATTTCCGCTTCTTTGGTTATGAGAGCCAGGTCGTTGAACTCAACGCCGCTATCGGCAACCTTGATTGAGGGAATGCCGCTGTAGAGGTGAACCATCTTCACGCTGCTGTCGGCCGGAGCGTTACGCGAAAAAATCTCCTGAATGTTGTTTTTGAGCCGGTGGTCGGTGAAGAGCATGTAATAGCGGTTCTTGGTGAACTTGCCTGACTGGTAGGGTTCGCTGTAAACGTAGATGTCGTGACCCTTGTTGAGCCAGGTTTTGAATTCATCGGCCAGGTAGGGGTTATTGAGATTGGCGCCGATACCTTTCTGATAGTATTCGCCGTCGGTTATGAGAATGGCTTCGTGGTTTTTCGACACTATGCTGTCGACTGCGGCCTTGATATCGGAAAAGTCAACGTTCTTAATAGTGTTGAGCAACTGGTGAACCTTGCCTTTGTCGTTGGTTTCGAACTTGATTTTGTCGCCCTTGATCGAGTAGTAGTTGGGATTGCAGGCAATGATTGCTGGCTGCACGCCTAAATAGTAATCCGACTTATTGGCGGTGGTCATGCAGTCGGAGTAGTCGATATAGAGGTCGACACATGAGCCGCCGTCGCTGCCGGCGGCAGTGGCCAGGCCTGAGGGGGCGGCCTTTAGGGTTGCCTGGTGGAACTTGCTGATGTTTGAAAGGTCCTCAACTCGCGGACTGCTGCACGAAATGAGCCATGCGGCCGAAAGAGCAACCAATCCGAGAGCGCTGAATGCAGTTATAATCTGTTTCATTTTATGTTGATTTATTATTATTCAATTCAAAAACCGAAAAGAATTGATATGGCATCGTAGACCCCAAGAAAAATCAGGAGCCAGCCTATGATTTTACAGATGAGCTCTTTTTGCTTGCGGTCTTTGCTGCGCTTCTTGCCCGAAAAATAGCGTGGAAGAGCAAGCCAGACCAAAATGCCGACAATAATAAGTAGAATAGCGCCTGCCATATTATAAGTGCCTTCGGCCTCCCCTCGTTGGCAGATGATTGGTTGATATAAAAAAAGCGCGGGAGTCAGACTCATTGCCGTCCCACGGTTTGAGGCTCTCGCATTGCCCGAACAAGTTGGACG
>CAZDVP010000013.1:0-24102 GCA_964508865.1 uncultured Bacteroides sp.
AAACTCAAGCAGGAGGTAAACACCCACTCAGGTGTCTACCTCCTGCCACTTCATATACGGAAAAGCGGATAAATTATGCAAATCGCATAATGCGATTTGCATAATTGGGCGATGCGGTTAGTCGGGGCGCTTTTTGGGGGATTTGTTGAAGCGGTAGATGATGGAGAGCATGACGTGGCGGCCGAGGTTGTTGGTCCAGGTTTCGTAGCGGCCCTGGGCGTTGATGCGCAGCGAGTAGGACTTGACCTGGCCGAGAATATCGTTGGCCGCGAGCTTGAAAGTCAGGTTGCCTTTGAGTATCGACTTCTGCACCTGGGCGTTCCAGAGCCACTGCGCGCGGTTCATTTCGGCCACTTCATAGCCGCGCTTCCACTCAACATTCAGCGATGAACGCAACTCAAGATCCCACGGCAGTTTGGCCATGCCTCCGACTCCGGCCCTATATTCCATGGCCGAAATCGTATTAAAGCCGGCGCGTGAGCCGTGGGCGTTGCGCCACCCGGGCGAAAACTCGGCGCGTATATCCGAGCCGTTGCTGAACTGGTAGGTTACGCAGAAATTACCATTTAGGTCAAGGTTTTTCACCAGCGATCGCTCGGGGTCGGATGCGGTGGTCAGGAAGTCTACGCTGTGCGTATAGTTGGCATGGCCGTTAAGGCTGAACTGAATCCGCTTTTCCGGGCCGCAGAAATAGCCTGAGTAAAAATATAGATTGGTCGACCAGTTGCCGTTGATGTTCATTGGCATATAGGTTGTCAGGCCGGTCAGGGGGTCGTAGGTCGAAGCGTTGCCAATGGCATCGCGGGTTAATTGATAGCTAAGATTGAACGCAAAGTGATAGCGCTGCTCTGCGCGTCCGTTCTGGTAGTAGTAGAGATAGAGGCCATGGGTTCGCGACGGGCGCAGATTGTGGGCGTTGTAGACATACTGCACCAGAGGGTCGCCGGTGCTTCGGTTGCGCAGAAACAGGTTGAGCCCGGGGTCGCTGGTGTTGAGTCGATAGTTGATATACACCGAGCGATAAACCTGCTTATTGGAGGCGTAAAAACTAAGATATGCCGACGGGGTGAAGTGGTTGGTGCGTCGCAGAACCGACTCGTGGGTAGGCTCGTCGGTGTTATAGTCCAGCGAATTGGACCGATAGTTGTGTTCCAACGAAATGCGGGCATTAAACGAGGGATTCAGGCCGGAGTCGGTGCGTTCAACCGCCTCGTCTGAAAAGACAAAGGTGGCAGCGGAAGTGATGTTGTGGTCGTTGTTTATTGAATTATATGAGTTCAGCAGATCCTGAATGAGCGTTGGCGAGCAGGAGAGCGAGGGCAGCATGTTTTCAGCATCGTTCTCGCTCAGATTCGACGAAAAGAGGTTATAGTCGTGGGCCACATGGGAGTAATTATATCCGGTTCCGACGGTGAACTCAATGTTGCGGCTGCGCTTTTCGCCAACGTCCGACCACTTGCGCGTATAATCAATGCCGGCGCGCACGTTGCCGGTTTCGGGAGTCTGATTGTCGAAGCTCTCCTTGTTGGTCGGGGCGTCGGTCGAGGTGTTTGCGCCGCCAAAGCCTTGGCCGTAGATCTGGTCCTTGCGGGTTTTGGAGCGGTCATAACTGCCCGAAGCGGAAATGGAGAAACTGCCCGGAATTTCCTTGAAGCGCAAGGTGCCGCTAACGCCCAGCCTGCCCTTGAGCGCGTCGGTTTCGGTCAGGTAGGCCGAGCGCAGGCGCGTGAGCAAAATATCGTTGTATCGGCTACTGCCGGGGCGGGCATAGACCGAGTCGAGCGCCTCGTTGCGATAGGATTCAACAGGGTTGGAATTGAAGGTCGCCGTGCGCGATGAGTAGCGGTTGCGTTCGCGGTTCCAGCTGAATTCCGGGCGGATCTGCAGAAAGAGAACCGACTGGCGGATATCGAGCCGGTGATTGGTGTTGACCGACGTTTTGGTTGTTCGCTGATCCGAGGCCATGCGCCGATAGAGGTCGCCGGTCGGATAGAACTGCGTAATGGCTTGATCCTTCAAAACATCCCAGGTTGTGCGTCCGGCGGTAACGTGGCCGTTGGCGCGGAATTTTTCGCCCTTGTTCGGTTCGTAGTTATAGTCGAGGCCACCCTTTTCAATGTGGGCATCGCCGTTGCCGAAGCTGCTGCCATACCAATAGTCGCCCTTTTCCGACGGGGAATTGGCATCGTTGAGGTTATTGAAGTTGCCGAAAAGGCTGATGCGCGCGTTTTCGGTGAAGCCCATGGCAAAGAGCTTGCCCAAGTAGCGGTTAGATGTTCCGTAGCCACCCTCGATTGAGGTCATCATGCCTATGGAGTATTCTTTTTTCAGCACCACGTCCATTACCAGATTCTCCTCATCTTCCTTGCGGTCGAGCTTCTGCGAGGCCTGCGTGAGGTAGTCGTCGTCGGCCGCCTTGTCGTAGACCTGAATGTTCTTAACCGTATAAGACGGCAGGTTTTTCATGGCAACGTCCATGTCGCCGCTGAAAAAGTCCTTGCCGTTAATCAGCAGGGAGTTGACCTTGCGGCCATTAACGGTAATTTCGCCTGCCGAGTTGATGGTTGCGTTGGGCAGCTGGCGCACCAGGGCGTCGAGCATCGAGCCTTCGGCCAGGTTGAAGGCGTCGGCGTTATAGACGATGGTGTCGCCCTTCATAACCATTTTAATGGCCGTTGCCTTCACCTCGACCTCTTTGAGCACTTTGCGGCGCTCGCGCTCCATGCTGACCGTTCCGATCCAAACGGTTGTCTGGTCGCGATATTTGCGCTCAAACTCCTTTACCAGCGGCTCATAGCCCTCGCGGTCGAGGGTCATCATATATTTGCCGGGCTTACCGGTTACGAGGATTCGGATTTCGCCCTCCTTATCGGTCATTTGCGCTTCGCGGTTGCCGGAAACGAGTTTGAACGGCACCCGGGCGGTGTCGTTGACGGCTGAAATCATAATGGCAACCGAGTCGAGGGCAACCCAGGCGGTGGTGTCGGCGCGGGTAACGTAGGCGCGGAGCACGAAGTTATCGTCTTTGGCGGCCAGGCCGAGCGATGCAAAGAGCAACAGAAGAGAGATGAATCGACGCATAAATGTGAATGGTAAAAGAGGTTAGCTCTGAAAAAAGTAAAGCCCGAGGCTATGGTTGAAACCTCGGGCTTGAGTTGGTTTTAGTCAGCGCGAAGCAGGATTATGCTTCGGCGATGGGAGTAACGTTGATGAAGCGGCGACCGTTGCGGCCTTCGGTGAAGAGCACGGTGCCATCGATGAGTGCGTAGAGAGTGTGGTCCTTGCCCATGCCTACGTTGAGGCCGGGGTGGTGAACGGTTCCACGCTGACGTTTGATGATGTTGCCGGCCTTGGCAAACTGACCGCCAAAAATCTTAACACCCAGACGTTTGCTTTCTGATTCACGGCCGTTCTTAGAACTGCCGACACCTTTTTTATGTGCCATTTCTCTGTCAGATTGGTTTTAGGGGGTTAAACAATTAAGCGACGATGTCTTTGATGACGATCTTGGAGAAGCACTGACGGTGGCCGTTTTTGCGGCGATAGTCTTTGCGACGCTTTTTCTTGAACACGATAACTTTGTCGCCTTTGACGAGCTGTTCCTTAACTTCGCAAACAACTTTTGCGCCTTCAACGACGGGAGCGCCGATTTTAACTTCGCCATCGGCGTCTACCAGCAGAACGCGGTCGAACTCAACCGAGGTGCCTTCCTTGGCATCCTCGCCGAGGTAGTGAACATAAAGGAACTTGTCCTTTTCGGCCTTGAACTGCTGGCCCTGGATTTCAACAATTACGTACATTTACGTTGTGATAATTTGAATGTTAACTCCGCCAGGCGGCCGCCGTTGGTTGGCAGCTCTTTTCCGAGCCCGGACGAATATGATACTTAAAGCGACCGCAAAGGTACGAAAAATTTTTTATTCTGCAAAAAATTTCTCGCACCTCTGCGCATAAATTTATTTTACGTAAACTTTTGTTGCTTTGCCGTTTTCAACGCGGATGAACAGGCCGCCGGATGGATTGGCCACGCGGGCGCCGCGCAGGTCATAGTAGCCGGCACGCAGGGCGTGAGCCTTGACGTCGGCAATCGACGAGGTGGAATTATCGGTGCCGACAACGTATTCAACCGGGAACTGCAGCACTCCGGCATAGCGGGGCAGATAGAAGTTCAGGTTCAGGTGCTCGCCGGCTTCGTAGGTGGCGGTGGTGGTCACGGTGCGCACGCCGTCGGCCATGGTGAAGTCGTTGAGCTCGTTGTTGATGAACACGCTTCCGGGCACCAGGCCGATTACTTCGCCATTGGGCCATTCGAATGCAGCCTTGATGGTCAGGGTTTTGTCTTCGTTATAGACGATGGTGTACTTGCACGTGTAGGGGTACTCCTTCTGCTCGCCTTCGAATTCTATGGTGTCGGTGCCGGAGGCAACGCCGCTATAGACCGCGCCTGCAACAGGTTCGGGATCGGGGTCCGGGTCGGGGTCTTCGCCGCCGTCGGTCTTGTAGAAGTAAACGTTGGCCAGGTAGCATTCAACGTTTTTGCCCTGGTCGAACTTGATCTGGAAAATGTCGGCGAAATCAACGTTCGCAAAGTAGCTCAGCGGAGCGTCGTAGCTATTCCACTCGTTGATTTTCACTTCGGGAGCAATCCAGCCTTTTTCCTGTCCGGGACTAATCGGGGTGAAACCAAACGTGGTTTCCTCGCAGGGATAGAAGTCAACGTGCATGTAGTCGTAGCCCTCAACGCTGAAATGGTTGATAAATTCCCAGCCCAGATAGTTGAATTTGGTCAGTTTGGCCAACTGCTTGCCGTCGATAGTAATGTTTTCGAACACGGTTGACTGACCCCAGCCGCCAATGTTGAAGGGCAGCTCGCCATAGGCGCTGTAGACCGACAGCACCTTATCTTCGGGCTGAGCGATTGCGGGCACCGAAGTGGGCGGCACGATTTCGGGAACATAGGGTGCCTGCCACGCTTCGTCGATGTTGGAGTAATAGACGTTGTTGAGATAGATTTTGGCATCGGCGGATGCTTGCGAAACAATTACGCTGAACACATAGCCGGCGCCTTTGCCGACATAGTTCTTCCAGTCGGCTGCGACTTCGGGGAAAGTTTCGCTGACGTTGAGGGCCACGGTGTTCCACTTGCCTGCATTTTCGGCAGTTACGGTGAAGTCATAGTTGTTCTCATGGCCGGCATCGGCGGTCAGACGAATGGTGTAAACGCCGGTTCCGGTCGCATACCAGTCGAAGTTGAGGGTAGCCGAGTTGAGCTGACCGGTAACAAAGGTCGAGCCGTCGGCCTGAAGGCCCATGGAAGCGTCGGTGCCGCCGTCGGCAGCGTTGAACGAAAAGACTTTAGCTGAAGCATCGGTGGGGCTGACTGCCTGAAAATCATAAGCACAGTTCCACCAGCTGAAAACATTGATGCCCGGGGCCAACGCGCCGTCGTTGTAGACGGTAACATCAGCGGCTTGGGCGGCCACGCATGCCGCGGCGGCAAGCGCAAAGGTGATGAATTTTTTCATGGTAAAAAATTGCGTATTTATTTATAGGTTAAATATTCTGCCCACAAATTTATTAAATTTTCGGCTAACAATCAAGTTTTTAGCAAAATTTCTGCTTAAAACGGCAAAAAGGGATGCGCTCGCGCGCATCCCTTTTCGAAAAAGCCGGATTTTGGATTATTCGAAAATGTGTTTGAGTTTGGAGAACAGGCGCTTAACCGTTGACTGGTCGGGCTTGATGTTCGGCTCGTTGCGCATGGCCTCGAAGGTTTCGCGCTGCTGGGGCGTGAGGTTTTCGGGAACGTAGACCATGATGTTGATGAGCTCGTCGCCCTTAGCGCCGCCATTGGGGTCGGGCAGACCTTTGCCTCTGAGTCGGAGCACCTTGCCGGGCTGAGTGCCGGCGGGAATGTTGAGTCGGGCGCGACCGGTCACTGTGGGCACTTCGACGGGGCCGCCGAGGGCTGCGGTGGGGATGTCGAGCATCAGGTTATAAATCAGGTCGTTGCCGTCGCGAATCAGTTCGGGGTCCTTGATTTCGTTGATAACCACGAGCAGGTCGCCGTTGACTCCGCCATGGGCCGGGGCGTTACCTTTACCCTTGACGGTGAGTACCATACCGTCGGAAACGCCGGCAGGAATATGGAACGAAACGGTGTTTTCCTTGCGCTGCACGCCGGTGCCGTTACAGTAGGAGCAGGGGGTGGTTATGATTTTTCCGTCGCCATGGCAGGTGGGACACACGGCCTCGCTCTGCATGGGTCCGAAAATTGACTGCTGCATTTCAACGACTACGCCCTGGCCATGGCAGGTAGGACAGGTCTGGAAGGCGGTGCCGTCCTTGGCGCCGGTGCCGTTGCAGTGCTCACACTTGTCGTTGGTTGGAATCTTCAGGTTTTTGGTCACACCAGAAGCGATATCGGCCAGCGAGAGCTTTACGTTGATGCGCACGTCGCCACCCTTGCGCACCGGTTTGCGTCCGCGCGACGAGCCTCGGCCGGTTGCGCCGCCAAAGCCGCCGCCATTGAAACGGCCGCCGAAAATATCGCCGAAGTGCGCAAAAATATCGTCCATCGACATTCCGCCGGCCTGGAAGCCGCCGTAGCCGCCACCGCCGCCAAAGCCCTGCGGGCCCATGGAGTGGCCGAACTGGTCATATTTCTGGCGCTTTTCGGGATCGGAAAGCACATCGTAGGCCTCGGCGGCCTCCTTGAATTTCTCCTCGGCGGCTTTGTCGCCGGGGTTCTTGTCGGGGTGGTATTTCAGCGCCGCCTTTCGGTAGGCTTTTTTGATTTCGTCGGCAGTGGCCGATTTGGTCACTCCGAGAACTTCATAATAATCACGTTTGGTTTCTGCCATAGCTGTTTGTTTAAAGTGGTGAGGTTATTGACCAACGGCCACTTTAGCGTGGCGGATAACTTTGTCGTTGAGAGTGTAGCCCTTCTGCAGGGTGTCGATAACCTTGCCTTTCTGCTCTTCGGGGCCGGGCACCAGAGCCACGGCTTCGTGGAGCTGATCGTCGAAATCAGCGCCGGTGGAATCCATGGGCTTAACGCCGTTTTGTTCGAGATATTTAACGAACTTGTTATAGATGAGCACCATGCCTTCCTTAACGGCTTCGGCGCCTTCGGTGTCGGTTATTGCCTGCAGGCCGCGCTCAAAGTCGTCGACAATGGGCAGAATGCCCTTCATAGCACTTTCGGCGCCGTTTTTAATAAGTTCGGCCTTTTCCTTGAGGGTGCGCTTGCGGAAGTTGTCGAATTCGGCCATGAGGAAAAGATATTCGCGCTTTTCCTTTTCGAGGTCGGCTTTAAGTTTTTCGATTTCGGCAGCGGCGTCATCGCCGGCCTCAGTTGCTTCGGGCTGCTCAACGGTGGCTTCATCGGCAGCAGCTTCTTCGGGAGAGTTGGTGTTGATTTCGGGATCTGTGGGGTTATATTCCTGTTCCATTTTGCGGTATTTGAATTTACGTTTTTTCATAGGTAAGACATATCAAAAAGTGTGCCAGTTTTAATTACTAACGCCTGAGCCTGCCAAAGCGTTCATAATTTCGGGCGAACAGACATGAACGTCGCAGTCGGGACACTGATTTTTGAGCATATCTTCCATAACCATGCGGTCAACGCGCGGGAATATGCCATAAACCGCCGAGCCGGAGCCCGACATCGAAACATAAATCGCGCCGGTCAGAGCGAGCTGCTCCTTGACCTCGCCGATGCGCGGCCGCAGGGGAATAACCGTTTCCTCAAAGGCATTGGTGACGGACCCCTGCCAGTTTTCGACCGACTGAGCCACGCGGCGAGCCAGCGGCTGCTCGGGCTCGGCGATTTTCACTCCGCGGTAGGCCTCGGCGGTCGACACTCCGGCCTGCGGCTTGACAATGGCCAGGGTCATTGCGTTGAGCTCGCGCGGGAGCGAAATGGGGGTCATTTCGGTTCCGATGCCGGTGCAGAGCATGGGTCGGTCGTAGATAAAGAACGGGCAGTCGGCACCGACCGTTGCCGCCACCTGAGCCAGAATTTCGTTGGTCAGCCCCAAGTTATAGAGCTCGTTGAGGCCGCGAATGGCAAACGCCGCATCGGCCGAGCCTCCGCCAAGCCCGGCGCCGTCGGGAATATTCTTATGGAGCCGGATATGGGTCGGCGGCAGGCCGCCGACGGTGGCAGCCAAGGCCTCGTAGCCCTTCATTACCAGATTGAGCTGAGGCGGACAGTCAACCGGGCGACCGGTGCAGGTCAGGCGCGTTTGGCCGTCGGGCGCCTGAGTGAGTTCCAGCAGGTCCTCCCAGTCGGTGGGCACCATAACGGTTTCAAGCAAGTGGTAGCCGTTGGGGGCGCGGCCGGTAATGTCGAGGCCGATATTGATTTTGGCGTGAGGGAAAAGCAGCATTTTGTCAGAAAAAAATTATTTTTTGAGTTTCGGGGCGAGCGCTTCGGCGGTGTGGCCTCCGGCGGCAACAATCTGCTCGGGAGTGCCCTGGGCGACTATGTAGCCGCCGGCATCGCCGCCTTCGGGGCCGATGTCGATAACATGGTCGGCACACTTGATAACGTCGAGATTATGCTCGATGATAACCACCGTGTGGCCGGCCTCGATGAGGCGGTCAAAGGCGTGCATCAGAGTTGAAATGTCGTGGAAGTGCAGCCCGGTTGTCGGTTCGTCGAAAATAAACAGGGTTGGGCGGGGCGACTCCTGCGCCAGATAGTAGGCGAGTTTGACGCGCTGGTTTTCGCCGCCCGAAAGGGTTGACGACGACTGGCCCAGCTTGATGTAGCCCAAACCGACCTCGCGCAGCGGCATCAGGCGCTGAACAATGCGGCGCTCGGTGGCCGAAGTGCCGTCGGAAAAGAACTCGATGGCTTGGTCGACCGTCATGTCGAGCACGTCGGTTATCGATTTGTCTTTATGGCGCACCTCGAGCACTTCGGGGCGGAAGCGCAGTCCGTGGCAGGCCTCGCAGGGAATGGTTATGTCGGCCATGAACTGCATTTCGATGGTTATGGTGCCTTCGCCCTTACATTCCTCGCAGCGTCCGCCGGGGGTGTTGAAACTGAAATAGGCAGGAGTGAAGCCCGAGAGCTTGGCGGCGGGCTTGGAGGCATAGAAGGCGCGGATTTCGTCGTAGGCCTTCAGGTAGGTTGCGGCGTTGGAGCGCGTTGAGCGGCCAATGGGATTCTGGTCGATGAAGTCAACGGCCTCGATGCGTTTCAAATCGCCGCCCAGTCCGGCAAAAGCACCGGGAGCATCGGCCTGGTCGCCGAGCGAGCGCACCAGGGCGCGATAGAGAATGTCGCGCACCAGAGTTGACTTGCCCGAGCCGCTGACTCCGGTAACGACCGTCATCACCCCTAAGGGGAAGCGCACGTCGATATTTTTCAGATTATGGTGGCGGGCGCCTTTGACCTCGAGGTAACCCGAAGGCGCGCGGCGCGACTGCGGCACCGGGATTTCGCGCCGGCCGGTCAGATAGTCGGCGGTGAAGCTGCCCTCGGCCTTGGCGATATCCGCCGCCGGGCCCTGGTAAACAATCGTACCGCCGTTGCTGCCGGCCATCGGGCCGACGTCGATAATATAGTCGGCCGCCTCCATGATTTCCTCGTCGTGTTCAACAACAACTACCGTATTGCCCAAAGCCCGGAGCTTGCGGAGCACACCGATCAGGCGCTGAGTGTCGCGGCTATGAAGGCCGATGCTCGGTTCGTCGAGAATATAGAGCGAGCCAACCAGGCTCGAGCCGAGCGAGGTTGCAAGATTGATGCGCTGGCTCTCGCCGCCCGAAAGGGAATTTGAAAGGCGGTCGAGCGTCAGATAGCCCAGGCCGACTTCGTCGAGAAAAGTCAGGCGGTTGCGGATTTCGAGCAGAATGCGCGACGCAACGAGCGAGTCCTCGCTGTTGAGCTCCAGTTCGGCGAACCAGCGGCGCAGCTCGGCAACCGGCATGCGCACCAGGTCAGCTATGGTTTTGCCACCCACCTTAACATAGAGCGCCTCGGGGCGCAGGCGGGCGCCGTGGCAGTCGGGACACACGGTTTTGCCGCGATAGCGGGCGCGCATGACCCGATATTGAATCTTGTGGAGGCTCTCGTCGAGCATCTTGAAGAAATTGTTGATCGACGAAATGTCGCGCGGACGCCAGCCGGGCGCCTTAGTGCCCTCCCAGAGAGTGCGCTTCTGTTCGTCGGTCAGGTCGGCATAGGGGGTATGAATCGGAAATCCGGGGTTCTGGCGAATGAAATAGCGCTTCCATTCGCTCATTTTTTCGCCGCGCCAGCAAACAACGGCATCGTCGTAGACCGAGCGGCCCGGGTCGGGGATAACCAACTCCGGGTCAACGCCCAGGACCTGGCCGAAGCCTTCGCAGGTGGGACACGCGCCAACCGGATTATTGAAGTTAAACATCATTTCCGACGGCTCGATGAAGGTTATGCCGTCGGCCTCGAAGCGGGTTGAAAAATCGATGCGGCGCATTTCGGGGTCCCACACCAGCAGCCACATTGCGCCGCGTCCCTCGAACAGGGCGGTTTCGGTGCTCTCGGCCAGGCGCGAAACCGAGTCGGGGGCCTGGTCGGCCGTGGTGCGGTCAATGAGCAGTCCGGCGTCGGTCAGGTCAGGCTCGTCGGGCGAGGTCAGCAGCATTTCAATGTCGATGAACTCGCCGCCGCGAACCAGACGCGTGTAGCCTCCCTTGAGCAACACTTCGAGGTGTTTGCGCGGATTGCGCCCTTCGGGAATGATGAGCGGCGCAACAACGGCCATGCGCGTTCCGGCGGGAATCCGGGCGGCCGCAGCCAGGATGTCGTTAACGGTATGTTTCTTCACCTCCCGGCCCGAAACGGGCGAGAACGTGTGGCCCACGCGCCCGAACAGCAGGCGCATATAGTCGTAGATTTCAGTTGAGGTGCCAACGGTTGAGCGCGGATTGCGGGTGTTGACCTTCTGCTCAATGGCAATTGCCGGCGGCAAGCCGGTGATTTTGTCGGCCTCGGGCTTCTGGAGCTTGCCCATGAACTGGCGGGCATAGGCCGACAGGCTCTCAACATAGCGGCGTCGGCCTTCGGCATAGAGGGTGTCGAAGGCCAGCGAGGATTTTCCGGAGCCGCTGAGGCCGGTAATAACAACGAGTTTATTGCGCGGAATGGTAACGTCAACGTTCTTGAGGTTGTTGACTCTGACTCCGCGCGCCTGAATGTCACTCATTCTTCAAATCTTCTTTCGAAAGCCGATGAAGCGTAACCACCGAACGGCCCGCGGCATCGAGCAGTTCGACTGTGGAGTCGTTTTTGCGTTTGGCGGTGGTGACCTCCTCCAGCGCAATGAGCAGCTGCGATTCGGTCTGAATGTCGGGGCAGGTCATGCGGGTAGTTACCAGATTGGTCAGCTGCAGGGCGGCGCTGACTCGCGGATTGCGCGAAATGTCGCCCATCAGGCGGTTGCAACCGGCATTGCCGCTGACTGTGTTGGCATCGACGTCAAACACCAGCCGGGCCTGCTCAAGGTTAATGGGCTTGCCGTTTACGGCCTTGACCTGCCAGGCGCCGTTGAGGAAGTCAATGTCGCTCTTGCGCAGGGTCATAACGGTTTTCTGCGACGCGTCGACCAGGTTCAGCAGCGAAGTGCCGTCGGCCGCGTTGGCAACCGTAAAGCCGGCGGTCTGGCCGAGAGCCTGAGCTATCGGATAGGCTAAGGTGTCGGCCTCGCAGAGCTTGCGGGTCGAGGCCAGATTGCTGAGGCGGAGCGAATTGCCGCCGTCAACGCGATAGGAGCCGTTGATGATGTTGCAGCCGTCCATGCCGTAGAAGCGCGCCTCGGTGGGCACGAATTCAATGAAAGGCCACTCCTCGTCGTCGATTCCGTGGAGTTCGATCGAGCCGACCGACTTGATGTACCAGTGGCCGCCCAGCGACCGGTCGGCCACGCTCGACGTGGCCACCGGGTAGAGGGGGATGGCATCGCCCGTCTGAAACGTTTCCTGCTGATTCTTTTTAAACACCGAACAGGACGCGGCCGACAGGGCGAGGCCGGAAAGAATAAGGATTATTGAAGTTTTGTTCATAGCTTTGTCAGGGTTGAGGGTTCAGGATTACAACACGGTAGTTGCCCTGAGCGTTCATTTCCTTCACAAAGTTTTTCACCGATTCGGGGGTGATTGCATTAACTTCTTGAATAGCGTTGCTGAAATTATTGGAGCCGGTCAGGGTCCAGTTGTCGATATAGTTGGCCCATGCGTCGTTCTTGCGTTCGCGTTCGGTGTAGGACTTGATGAGATATTCCTTCACCTTTCCGAGCTCTTCGGGAGTGATTTCCTCGGCCATGGCGGCAAATTCCTTTTTAATGGCGTCGAGCACTTCCTGCTGCTTGTCGGGGTTCATGGGGAAGGAGGTGAGCAGTTCGGCATTGCGGCCGATTTCGGAGTCCAGGTCGCCATAGGCACCGATTGAATAAACGGCGCCCATTTCCTCGCGGATGTTTTTCAGCAGACGGGCCGACAGAATCTGGCCGGCTACGGAAACGAGTTTGGCATTGACCGAGTTATAGGGCATGGTTGCGCTTTCAATGATTGCGCAATAGGTCTGCGGGGTTTCCATCGGGGTGGTGAAGTTTTCAACTGCCGAGCCTTCCTTTATCATATAGAGCGGGTTGGCTTTGTCGATAATCTTGCGGCCGGAGTTGGTCGAGGGAAGCGAGGCAATGTATTTTTCGCAGAGCTGGCGCAGAATGTCGGTGTCGAAATTGCCAACGAAGGTAAAGGCCCACTGCGAGGCGTCGGCCACACGCGAGCGAACGGTTTCTTCGATTCCGCGGGCAGTTGCAGCCTTGATGTCGGCAGCCGAGATATACTGGCGGTAGGGAGAGTTATACATTCCCTGATAGAGAACTTTGTTGAACACGTTGCGCGGGTCTTTTTCCTGATTTTCGAGCAGACCGTAGTAGAGCGACTGAGCAGCCTCAAACTCGGTTTCGGAGTAGCTGACTGAAGAGAAGTAGCCATAGAGGAGTTCCATCAGCGCGGGGAGGTCTTTGGGAGTGGCGCTGCCGCTGATCGAGGTCTGATAGAGGCCGAACGAGGGGGTCAGGCCAACTTTTTTGCCGGCCAGATATTTCTGCAGGTCGGTGCTGTTATAGGCGCCGATGCCAAAGAGCGAGCTCCAGATGTTTTGCAGGGAGAGCGCATTGGCGGGAGTGCAGGCCGGATAAACAGCGCTCAGACCGCCGGGAGCGCTGGCCGACATAATGATTTCGTCGGCCTTGAAGTCTGTTTTCTTCAGGTAAACGGTTGCACCGTTGCTCAGGGTCCAGACTTCGATGCCGGGCCAGGTGGGTTCGCTGTAGGTGGCAACTACGGAGCCGGCCGCGGGTTCAACGGGAATCAGGGGGTCCTGGCGAACGTTGTCGGTAAACACTTCGATGGTTTCGGCATCGACCGAGGCCATCATGCTGGCCAGGTCGTCCTTGGTGGGCATAAAGGCATCTTCGGGGAGCATGCAGAGAACAACGCGGTTGCCGTCGGTTACGAGCTGGTCAAACGTCTGGTTGATGATTTCCAGAGGCAGCATGTTGGCAATCTGCGTCATGGCGTCATATTCCATTTCGATTCCGAGCATCGGGTCGCCGTCGATGAAGTGGCGGATAATCTCCTGGGTGTAAGCTCCGTTTTCAACCGTTTCGCGGTTATTATAGGCGCGTTCGAGTCCGGACAGATACTCGGCGCGGGCGCGGTCATATTCTGTTTGGGTGAAGCCGCCGCGTTTTGCGCGGAGCACTTCGCGATAAATCGAAACGAGTGTTTTGGCAATATCGCCGTCCTTGGCACCACCGATAACGGCAAACATGCTCTTGGTGTTGCTCATCATGTAGTCGCCGATAGTGGCCATGGCGAAGCCGAAGGGAGTGGAGGGGTCAGACATCATTTCGTCGAAGCGGGCGTTGAGCATCGCGTCGATCATGTGTTCGATATAGTCGGTTACGAGCTGAGCCTGGGTGTTGCGCATGTATTTGGGCATGGCGTCGTGTTTGAACATCAGGTAAACCAGGGCGTTGGTCTGCTCCTTGTCGGCGCCGAGGGCATAGATTGTTCCGGGGGTGTCGGGCACGTCGAATTCAAGGCGCATCGGGGCGTTGGCGGGCATTTCAATGTCGCCAAACATTTTTTTGATTACCTGCTCGGTGCGGGCAACGTCGATATCGCCAACAACAACTATGCCCTGCTGGTCGGGGCGATACCAGGCTTCGTAGTAGTCGCGCAGAGCCTGGTGGGGGAAGTTATCAACCACTTCCATGGTGCCGATCGGCAGGCGATGGGCATATTTCGAGCCGGGATAGATTTCGGGGAGCACCTTTTCGAGAATGCGCATCTGGCCGCCCTGGCCGGTGCGCCATTCTTCGTGGATAACGCCGCGCTCCTTGTCGATTTCCTCGGGGTCGAGCAGCAGCTCGTTGGCCCAGTCGTGGAGAATGAGCAGCACCGAGTCGGTAACTTCGGTGCGCGCGGTGGGCACGTTGGTGATTTTATAAACGGTTTCGTCGGTGCCGGTATAGGCATTCAGATGCGAGCCGAACTTAACGCCGATCGACTCCAGATAGCTGATGAGCGAGTTGCCGGGAAAGTTCTTGGTGCCGTTGAAGCACATATGCTCCAAAAAGTGGGCCAGACCGCGCTGGTTGTCTTCTTCGAGAATCGAGCCGACCTTCTGGGCAATGTGGAAGTCGGCCTGCCCTTTGGGGTATTCGTTATGGCGGATATAATAGGTCAGACCGTTGGGGAGCACGCCGCTAACAACGGCAGAGTCGACCGGCAGCGCGGGCAATTGCTGACCCGCGGCGGGAGCCGGCATAAACAGCGTGGCCATCAGGGCCATTGCGCCGAAAAGCATCTTTTTCATATGTGAATTTCGTGTTGAAAGTGATTATTTAATTTCTTGGTCGGGTTGGTCGGATTCCGGCTGGGGCTGCCCGCCGCCGGTGAAGGGCGGAGGGGTTGCGGTTTCAGCCGAATGGAGAATCTCGTCGGTTCGCGATGCCCATTGGCGCTTGCCGAAAATCTGCTCAACATCCTCGGTGAAAATCACCTCGCGCGACACCAGTATGTCGGCCAGCTCGCCGTGGCCCTTGGCCTGGGCGGTGAGCAGCTCCTTGGCGCGGGCATATTGCTCGGCGATTATGCGGCTGACTTCGCTGTCGATTTCCTGAGCGCGGTCCTCGGAATAGGGTTTGGTGAAGCCATAGGACTGGCCGGTGGAGTCATAGTAGGAAATGTTGGGGATTTTGCCGCTCATGCCGTAGTAAACAACCATTGCATAGGCCTGCTTGGTTACGCGCTCAAGGTCGTTGGCGGCGCCGGTCGAAATGTGGCCCAAAAAGAGTTCTTCGGCTGCGCGGCCGCCGAGAGTGGCGCAGATTTCGTCGAGCAGCGCCTGCTGGGGAACAATCTGGCGCTCCTCGGGCAGATACCATGCGGCTCCGAGGGCTTTGCCGCGCGGAACTATCGTAACCTTAATCAGCGGGTTGGCATATTTCAGGTGCCACGAAACGGTTGCGTGGCCGGCTTCGTGAATGGCAATGGCGCGCTTCTCCTCGTCGGTGAGAATTTTGGAGCGCTTTTCAAGGCCGCCGATAATGCGGTCGACTGCATCGATGAAGTCCTGGCGCTCGATCAGTTTTTTGTTGCGGCGGGCGGCAATCAGCGCAGCCTCGTTGCAAACGTTGGCAATGTCGGCGCCGGAAAATCCGGGAGTCTGACGGGCAAGGAGCTCAACGTCGAGGTTCGGCTCAACTTTTTTGTTGCGCAGGTGAACGTTGAAAATCGCAACGCGGTCGTTCAAATCGGGCAGGTCAACGTAGATCTGACGGTCAAAACGGCCGGCGCGGAGCAGAGCCTTGTCGAGAATGTCGGCGCGGTTGGTGGCTGCCAGAATTATAACGCCGCTGTTGGAGCCGAAACCGTCCATTTCGGTCAGCAGCTGATTCAGGGTGTTTTCGCGTTCGTCGTTGGAGCCCATGTTGGCGTTTTTGCCTCGGGCGCGGCCAACGGCGTCGATTTCGTCGATAAAGATAATGCAGGGGCTCTTTTCCTTGGCCTGCCGGAACAGGTCGCGCACACGGCTGGCGCCGACGCCAACAAACATTTCAACAAAATCCGAGCCGCTCATTGAAAAGAACGGAACGTTGGCTTCGCCGGCAACAGCCTTGGCCAGCATGGTCTTGCCGGTTCCGGGAGGGCCAACCAGTAGCGCACCCTTGGGAATTTTGCCGCCCAAGTCGGTGTAGCGCTTGGGATTCTTCAGGAACTCAACGATTTCCTCGATTTCGGTTTTGGCTTCGTTGAGGCCGGCAACGTCCTTGAAGGTTACTCGCTGGTCGTTATTCTTGTCGAACACCTTTGCCTTGCTCTTGCCAACGGAGAAAATGCCGTCGGCACCGCCTCCGCGGCCCATGCGCCGCATAATGAAAATCCAGGCGGCAATGAGCAGAACCATCGGGCCGAAGGTCCAGAGAAACGAACTATAATCCGAAGCGTCTTCGTAGCTGACGGTGCCCTGAAACACGCCCTGATTCCTCCAGGCGTCGATTTTCTTTTCAAACGACTGGGTGTCGCCATACTTGACGGCGACTTTGCCCTGGCCGCCGGGCACATTTTTGAGCTCCAGCGCGTTGAATTCGGCCTCAGTGGCGCTCTTGGAGAGCAGCGCTTCGGCTTCCTTTTTGTTTCGGAAAATTATGATTTTGTCAACTCCTCCGCTTTCAACAATCTTTTCGAACTCATCGATCGACTCCAGATTATGCACCGGAGTTGCCGAATGGTCGAAAAACCAGATGCTTGCAAGCGCGGCAAGTATTATCATATACATCCACCAGATGCTGAATTTGGGCATCTTGGGGGTCAGGGGATTCTTTTTCAGATCTGCCATTTCAGTTAGTCAAGGTCGGGGATTTCAGTGATTTTTCCGTCGCTCCAGAGCTCTTCGAGGTTGTAGCGCCGGCGTTCGTCGGGAGTAAAAATATGGACCAGGGCGGAACCATAGTCAAGAACAATCCACTGCGAGGCGCCATAGCCGTCGTAGTTATACGGCTTTATGCTGCCATGCTCAAGCAGATAGTCGCGCACGCAGTCGGCTATGGCGGCCACATGAGTGGCCGAGGTTCCCTCACACACGAAAAAGTCCATTGCCGGGCTCGATTCTATCGCCGAGAGGTCTATGTGGGTTATTTTGCGTCCTTTGCGCTCCTGGATGCCGGCCACTATCAGGTCGGCCAATGAGGTTTGGTTATTTTCGTTCATAATCGCTGCAAAAATACGGATTTTTTCGCAATTTACAATACACGCCCTCAAAATTCCGCCCAACCGGCCGACGAATTTTTTGATTTATAAATTTGCGCCGCCAAACTTTCTGCAAAATAATTTGTATACATTGTGTATATTTCGTATATTTGCACCATCAAAAAAACCACGACAATGGCAACAGCACTAAACATCAAACGCAAAAACATCGACCTGCCGGTCGACACCCTGCAAAAGCTATCGCTTATGGCAGTCGCTCAGGGCAAAAGCCTTAAAAATTTCATTGAAACAATTCTGATTTCAAAGGCTAACGCCATAACAGTTGAAGTCAGCGAGAACCCCTCTCCATCGGGCGATGCCTGGTTCAACGAACCGGAGAACATGGCCTCGGTCAAGCGCGGCATTGAGGATGTCAAAGCCGGAAAGTGCAGGGCATATTCTATGGATGAAATACGCAACCTATTAGGCGTATGACCTACGAACTCATCTTGTCTGACGAAGCGGCCAAACATCTAACCGAATGGCGAAAATCCGGCCAAAAGAACACTCTCAAAAAGATTCTCAACCTATTCGAGGAACTAAGGGAACACCCAACAACCGGCACCGGCCACGTTGAACAACTCAAAGGCGACCTGACCGGATATTGGAGCCGCAAAATAACTAAAGGAGACCGACTGATCTACTGCATTGAAGACGACAAGGTCTTTGTAACCGTAATCTCCCTAAAAGGCCACTACAACGACAAATAACTCACCCATTTTTCAAAACAATGGGGATTTCTGCAAATGTTCGCGAGAATCGCTTTTTCGTGTGAGGGAAAATGCGTAACTTTGCAGCCAAATAACCAACATTACGCAAACACTTATGAACGAACTGCCTACCAAATATTCGCCCGCCGAGGTTGAAGACCGGTTATACAGCTTCTGGATGGAACATGACCTTTTCCGTTCAACCCCCGATGCACGCCAGCCCTACACCATAGTTATCCCGCCGCCGAACGTTACCGGCGTGCTCCACATGGGCCATATGCTCAACAACACTATTCAGGATATTCTGGTGCGCCGCGCACGCATGGAGGGCTATAACGCCCTGTGGGTGCCCGGAACCGACCATGCTTCCATAGCAACCGAAACCAAGGTGATTGCCAAACTGGCCGAGCAGGGCATCAAAAAAACCGACCTGACCCGCGAGCAGTTTCTGGAACACGCCTGGGACTGGACCCGCACCCACGGCGGCATAATCCTGCAGCAGCTGCGCAAACTCGGCGCCAGCTGCGACTGGAGCCGCACGGCGTTCACCATGGACGAGCAGCGCTCAAAGTCGGTTATGAAGGTTTTTTGCGACCTTTATGACAAAGGGCTCATTTACCGCGGCCTGCGCATGGTCAACTGGGATCCCAAGAACCGCACGGCGATTTCCGACGACGAGGTTAACTACGTTGACGAACACTCGAAGCTCTACTATCTGCGCTACTACGTTGCCGGCGACCCCGAAGGACGCTATGCGGTCGTTGCAACAACGCGCCCCGAAACCATTATGGGCGACACGGCAATGTGTATCAACCCCAAAGACCCGAAAAACGAATGGCTCAAGGGCAAGCGCGTTATCGTTCCGCTGGTGGGCCGCGAAATTCCGGTTATCGAGGACCGCTATGTTGAAATCGAGTTCGGCACCGGTTGCCTGAAAGTAACCCCCGCCCACGACAAAAATGACTATCAGCTCGGCAAAACCCACAACCTCGAAACCATCGATATTTTCAACGAGGACGCCACCCTCAACGAAAACAGCGGCAAGTATGCCGGCATGGACCGTTTTGCCTGTCGCAAACAGATTGCCATTGACCTGGAGGAAGCAGGCCTGATGGAAAAGGTTGAGGACTATAATAATAAGGTGGGCTATAGCGAACGCACCAAGGTGGTTATCGAGCCGCGTTTGTCGCTGCAGTGGTTCATCAACATGAAGCACTTTGCCAACATTTCGCTGGCTCCGGTAATGGACGACCTGATCAAGTTCGTGCCCGAAAAATATAAAACCACCTATCGCCTCTGGCTCGAAAACATTCAGGACTGGTGCATTTCGCGCCAGCTCTGGTGGGGCCACCGCATTCCGGCCTATTATTATACCAACGCCAACGGCGAGGTGGAAATGGTTGTTGCCGAAACCGCCGAAAAGGCGCTCGAAAAAGCCCGCGCCGCTTCGGGCCTCGACCTGAAGGCCGCCGACCTGACTCAAGACGAAGACGCCCTCGACACCTGGTTCTCCTCCTGGCTCTGGCCCATTACCCTGTTTAACGGCATTCTCGACCCGGGCAACGAGGAAATGAAATATTACTATCCGACCTCAACTCTGGTTACCGGTCCCGACATTATTTTCTTCTGGGTTGCCCGCATGATCATGGCCGGCTATGAATATGCCGGCACCATGCCGTTCAAAAACGTTTACTTCACCGGCATTGTGCGCGACAAAATCGGCCGCAAAATGAGCAAGAGCCTCGGCAACTCGCCCGACCCGCTGGAACTCATCGCAACCTATGGCGCCGACGGCGTGCGCATGGGCATGATGCTCGCCGCCCCGGCCGGCAACGACATTATGTTCGACGAAAAGCTCTGCGAACAGGGCCGCAACTTCTGCAATAAAATCTGGAATGCTTTCCGCCTGGTTAAAGGCTGGCAGGTTGACGACAAAGCCGCCCAGCCCCAGGCCGCCGCAGTTGCCGTTGAATGGTTCGACTCCAAGCTGCGCCAAACCGCCGCCGAAATGGCCGACCTGCTCTCCAAGTTCCGCATTTCGGAGGCTCTGATGGCCGCCTATAAGCTGTTCTGGGACGAATTTTCGAGCTGGTATCTGGAACTGGTCAAGCCGGCCTATGGCTCGCCGGTCGATGCCAGGACCTATGCCGCCACCCTCAACTACTTCGACCAGCTGCTGCGCCTGCTCCACCCGTTCATGCCGTTCATTACCGAAGAACTCTGGCAGCACCTGAGCGAGCGCGCCAACGGCGAAAGCATCATGTATGCCCCGCTGCCCGAATCGGCCGGCGCCAACTCAGCGATTCTGGCCATGATGGACACCGCCAAGGAAATAGTCAACGGCGTTCGCGGCGTGCGCGCCCACAAGCAGATAGCCCCCAAAGTGGCACTGACGCTTCTCTCGGCCGAGGCCATCGACCCGCGCCAGGCTGCCGCAGTGGCCAAACTCGCCAACCTCGAAAAAATCGAAACCACGGCCAATAAACCCGCCGGCTCGGCAGTGTTCATGGTCGGCAATCAGGAATTTGCCATACCCATGGAGGCCGCCGGGGTCGACATTGAAGCCGAACGCGCCAAACTCACCAAGGAGCTCGACTATGAGCGCGGATTCCTCGCATCGGTCGAGAAAAAGCTGGCCAACGAGCGCTTTGTCAACGGTGCTCCGGCCGCGGTGGTCGACGCCGAACGCCGCAAACAGGCCGACGCCCGCCAGCGCATTGCAACCCTCGAAGCCGCAATCGCCGCCCTGGCTTGATTTTTTCAAGAATTATTGCTAACTTTGCAACTTAATTAGAAACTAAACAGACTCAATCAACCCGACATCCATGAAAAAGGTAGAAACGCTCCTGGCAGAACGGCTGCTCAAAGTCAGCGCCATCAAACTTCAGCCCGAAAACCCATTCACCTGGGCAAGCGGCTGGAATTCACCAATCTACACCGATAACCGCATTACCCTCTCCTACCCCGAGGTGCGCACGTTTATCAAGGTGGAACTTTGCCGTATAATCAAGGAGCGCTTCCCTCAGGCCGATGCCGTTGCCGGCGTTGCCACCGGCGCCATAGCTCAGGGCGCTCTGGTTGCCGACACCCTGGCCATGCCCTACGTTTATGTTCGCTCGGCACCCAAGGACCACGGCCTGGAAAACCTGATTGAAGGTAACCTCAAGCCCGGCCAGAAAGTGGTTGTTGTTGAAGACCTGATTTCGACCGGCGGCAGCTCGCTTAAGGCCGTTCAGGCAATCCGCAACGCCGGCTGCGAGGTGGTCGGCATGGTTGCAATGTTCTCCTATGGCTTCCCCGTTGCTGAAAAGGCCTTTAAGGAAGCCGGCGTCGAACTGGTTACGCTGAGCAACTACAACGCCATGCTCGAAGCCGCCCTGGCAACCAACTATATCCGCGCCGAAGACGTTGAAACCCTCAAGGAATGGCGCAAGGATCCCTCAGTCTGGACTCCCGCAAAACGCTGAACCCGATGAGCAAATATTCCGGCAAACCCTATCGCGTCAACAAACCGCGCACGCTGCTTTTCGAAGGTCTGAGCAACCTCAGCCAGATTCGCGACCGAATCGACACTATGCCCGCCGACCTGCAGCAGCGCCTCGGCACAGTGAACTTTCCCGACAACGAAACCCTGGCCTTCACGGCCCCGGGCGTCGGCGAAATGAAGTTCCGCATCGTTGAGCGCACCGAGCCCGAATCGGTACGCTTTTTGGCCGACACCGGCGTGGTGCCCATCTACGTGACCATCGGCCTGGCCGAAGCCGCCGTCGATGCCACCGACGTTACCGCCACCATCGAGGCCGAGATTCCGATGATGCTCCGCCCGCTCATTGGCGGCAAGCTTCAGGAGGCCGCCGATAAGTTCGGCGAAATGTTCGGCCAGCTCAATGCGTAAGTTTCTGACCCTACTTTGTGTCGCCCTGGCAGCACTGCTGCCGGGGTGTCATTCTGTTGAGCTGAAGGATAATATAGTCACCGGCTGGGTCTACATTCCCTTCACCACCCAAGGCGACTGGGAAGTTTATGGCGTCAGCGGCGCCCTGGATTCGCGCCGCTTCATAATGGCTAAAAACGTTCCCGCCGGCTACCCCTACCAGCAGCAATGTGGCACCGGCATGGGCGGCGTGCTGCTGGTTTCAACGGTCTATGGCGACTATCGCGCCTTCGACCTGGCCTGCCCGGTTGAACGCTCGCCGGCAGTCTTAGTGGCCATCAACTCCGACACGAACATGGCCGTTTGCCCCAAGTGCAAATCGGTCTACGACGTTTTCCAGCTTCAGGGCGGCGCCGGCTATCCGGTCGAGGGTCCGGCGCTGGCCGACGGCTACGCCCTTACGCCCTACTCCGTTCTTTTCAATGCCGACAACCGCTACGCCCTGATTTCACGCTAAAAAAAACGAACCCGCCATGAGCTCCACCAACCCGAAAAAAACGCGAGTACTCTTTGTTTGCCTCGGCAACATTTGCCGCAGCCCGGCCGCCGAAGGCATTTTCCGCCGGCTGGTTAACGAGGCCGGCGCCGACAACCGCTTTGAAATCGACTCGGCCGGCACCGGCAACTACCACATCGGCGACCTGCCCGACCGACGCATGCGCCTGCATGCCCGCAACCGCGGAATAGAGCTGACCCACCGCTGCCGCCAGGTCGACATCGAGGACTTTGAGCACTTCGACCTCATTATCGGAATGGATGCCTCTAACCTTCAGAACCTGCGGCGCATGGCGCCGTCGGTCGAAGCCGCGCGCAAAATCCACGCCATGGCCGAATTCTTCTCGCCCGGCGCACGCTACGACCATGTTCCCGACCCCTACTATGAAGGCTCCGAGGGGTTCGAGCTGGTGCTAGACCTGCTCGACGACGGCTGCCGCAACCTGCTGAACCGTTATGGCGGGATTTGAGTTCAACGTTGCCAGGCGCCTGGGCTGGAAGGCCGAGGGTAAGCGCAGGGTTTCGGCGGCTGTCACCGTGGCGGTTACCGGCGTTGCGCTGTCGGTCGTCGTCATGATGATTTCCATAGCGGTCATGCTCGGCTTCAAGCGCGAGGTCACCAACCGCATTCTCGGGATCGACGACGCCATAACCATTTCCGGCTACGACGAGAATTCTCAGCCGCAGGCTTTTAATCCGGCCGAGGTGCTCAGCGCCATAGAGCTTCCGGAGCAGGCCCGGGTTGAGGGACGCACGTCGATTCCGGCAATTCTGAAAACTCCCGACGATTTTTTAGGCCTGCAGCTGCAGAGCTCTCAGGCCGCCGCAGTGGCCGACACTTCGTTAGTGCTCTCGGCCGGTTCGGCCTCACGCCTGAGGCTGGAGCGCGGCGACCGCGTTGCTGCATATTTCTTTATCGACCAGCGGCTTAGAGTGCGAATGCTGTCGGTCGACAGCATCTATAGCAGCGGCGTTGGCGAACACGACCTTGCCGTTGGCTACTGCTCGCCCCGCCTAATCGAGCAACTGCAAGGCATCGAGCCGGGCAGCGTCTACACCCTGGGCATACGCAACATTGCCGAGGACGACATCGAACCGCTGGCCGGCGCGATTTATTCGCAACTGCTGCGCGCCCACTATGCCGGCGAGCTATCCGGAGCCTACGGCATCTCAACCATTCTGCAAACCGACGGCAACCTGTTTTCATGGCTCCGGCTGCTCGACACCAACGTAGTCGTTATTCTGATTCTCATGGGCCTGGTTGCTGCCTTCACTCTGGTTTCCTCGCTGTTCATCATAATTCTGGAGCGCGTAAAAACCATTGGCCTCCTCAAGGCCTTAGGGGCCACCAACGGGCAGATCCGCCGCATTTTCATGCTCATGGCCGAGCGGTTGGTTGTGCGCGGTCTGGTTGTAGGCAACGCGCTGGCGCTCGGACTGATAGCGTTGCAGGCCCACACTCACCTGCTGCCGCTCGACCCGGCCAACTACTATGTTGACTTTGTTCCGGTCAGGCTGACGCTTTGGAGCGTCGTTGCGCTCAACCTCGGGGTGCTCGCCATCAGCTGGCTCATTCTCATCCTCCCCAGCCTCATAGTTGCCCGCATCTCCCCCGCCTCCACCATGCGCTACGAATAAAAAGCA
>CAZDVP010000014.1:0-23354 GCA_964508865.1 uncultured Bacteroides sp.
ATGAGTGAAAAATTTAGATTTTTGATTCGCCAACAAAGTTACCCTTAAAAAATCTAAATCCAGCAAAATTCTGGTCAAAAAATTTTCTTCACCTGCGCTTGTAATTCACAGGTAATCAATATGATAAAGTGTAAGAAAAATTTATTTTTTCTTCACCTTTGCCAAAACCTACTTAATGCGTTGATATTCAGTGATATAATTAGGCTTTCGGCCGTAATATGCGGAAGATGAGCTGATTAGCTCAGATATTGCAAAAATTCGCTGCAATGCGGCGGATTAGCCTTGAGGATTCGCTGACACAATCGGCTTTTCTTTTGGTAATATTGTTTGTATTTGATGTCGGTGAAAAGGCAGACCGCCCTGGGCGAAAAACCGGCAATAATCAGCGTTATAAAAACGACATCTGACTTATTCAGGAATCCACACTCCTGTCGTAGTGTTTCTATGATATTATCGTGATAGCGGTTGACTGACTCTTCGATTTGCGATATGTTTTTCGGCTTTTTGAGCTTGTTAATTTCGTCTTCAATGGATTTTAGAAGTGTTTCCTTTTTTATGCCGTCGGAACTCAGATTGAAGAAGCTATTACAAAGCATATTTAATGTGGCCCATTGATCGCGGAAAAGTTCGCGGGTCACTTCACGGTAATTTTTTTGAACTGAAAGCAGCGAAGACGCGGCCACTGCAAGCTCCGTCCGCTTTGCCTGCATCCGATAATGGTAAACGACCAAAACAACCAAGATGACAATGGCAGAAAGAACCACAATTATAATTGCCAGAACCGAATAAAATTCCGATTGCTTCTTTTCATTGAGCGACTTGTTGACATAAAAGTCGCGCTGAACCGATAAAACCGACTCGCAGAGCATGTCCCAGGCGATTTCGCTCTGCATTTGAATGAGAGAGTCGGCCATCAGGGCTGCGGTTTTGAAATCATTTGAAAGGAGGGCGTTATTATAGTCTGCATATTTGATGCGGACTTGATCCATGTGGCCATTAGCTAATGAGTAAGCTTCAAAAAGCTTGGAAACATAAGCTGTTCGATTATCCACATTGTTAACCGCATTCTCGGCCAAAAACATGTCGAGCTTCACCTCTTCGGGCCAATCCCGGCCATAGAAACGCGCAAACAGCCCCTTGGCCCTGTCATATTCTTTCATGTCGATAAGAGCAAGAATGACAATTCGGAGGGCGTAGTTTTCGAGCGCTTCATCCGGAGGATTCTCGCCTGCGGCGATAGTTGCGATGCTATCGGCCAAAGCATAGGCCCGACCAGGCTCGCCAAACATAAGATAATGCTGACTCAAATCGCAAATGGCATACCTGTGGTTGGCGGTTTTCCCTGCACGCTGATAGAACTCAACGGCCTCCTTTTCAAATTGAAAACTCTCCGGATAATCATAAATTTTGAAAAGGATGTCGGAAATGAGCTCGGCAGACTTGGCTATCCAATAATCGTCGTTAAGGTCCTTGGAAATATCGTAGGCCTCGATAACATTTTTCATTGCAGAGCGCTCCTTGCCCTGCCAGTGGGCGAGTTGGGCGGCGTAGAAGTGGGCGCGTTTGCGCAGGTCGGGGTTGGGCGAGAAGCGGTAGGCGTTGAGGGCTGCGGAGATGAGGGAGTCGGAGGCAATGGGGGCGCCGGTTTTGACTTGGGCCTGGGTCAAGAGCAGGGCAAAGTAGGGGCGGTCGTCGGGGGCGAGGGCGGCCGTGTCGACCGCCTGGAGCAGCGCCAGCGCCGAGTCGGGGTTCGCCTCCATCAGGGCGTCGGCCTCGCTCAGCTGCGCCAGCGGCGGGCGGGAGCAAGCACACAGCAAGAGGAACAAAAAGCCCCACCCAAAGCCCCACCCAAAGCCCCTCCCAACCCTCCCCACAAGGGAGGGCTTAAAATGCTGAAGGCGAGACGCCTTCACTCCCGGCCTGGAGGGCTTTGTTTCCGGTTGGAGTGGCTTCATTTTCAGTGGATTGGGCTCCCTCCCTTGTGGGGAGGGGCTATGGGAGTTGTGGGGTGAGGGCGAGACGCCCTCAGTCCCAGGGGCTGGGGGCTTTAGAAGACGATGGAGTCGGGGTTGGGGGAGGTGTGGGAGTTTTGGGGGGTGTGGGAAGGTGAGGGCAAGGTGCTCTCACTCCCGGAGGCGGCGGCTGAGGCGGAGGTGATTGCGGCTTTTTCTTCTTTGGAGCGGGAGAAGGCGGGGTAGGTTTCGAGGGCTTCGATAACGTTGTCGTCGTCGAGCTGGTCGGGGGTGAGGACAACGTAGAGGTTGCGGGCTTTGGCGGCGGCGATGGTTGCGGCGTATTCTTCGCCGTATTGCTGCTTGATGACTTCGATGGTTTCGGGGGCTTTGATGGTCTGGCCGGAGTCGGGCCCGGCGGGCTCGGCGGCGGCAGCGGCGGCTTTCTTTTCGGGCATGAGGACTTCGCCTTCGAATCCGCTGGCCAGAATGGTGAGTTTGATGTCGGAGTCGAGGGTGTCGTCGTAGGCCACGCCATGGATAACTTCAACGTCTTCGATGGAGGTTACGAAGTCGGTGAAGGCGGTCATTTCGCCAATGGAGAACGGGGTCTGGGCCTTGCGGTTGATGTAGAGGTTGAAGAGCAGGCGCTTGGAGCCCATGATGTTGCTGTTTTTGAGCAGAGGGGAGCGGAGGGCGCTTTCAATGGCGTCGGCAACGCGGTTTGCGCCGGAGCCTACGCCGCATGAAATTATGGCTGAGCCGCCGTTGCGCAGGGTTGTGTCGACGTCGTTGAAGTCGATGTTGATTTTGGAGTCGGAGGTTGTTATGAGTTCCGAAATGGAGCGTGCGGCGGTTGCGAGGGTGTCGTCGGCTTTGGCGAATGCGGAGTCGAAGTCGAGTTCGGGGAAGATTTCGATGAGGCGTTCGTTGTTGATGAGCAGGAGGGCGTCGACGTATTTGCGGATTTCTTCGGCGCCGCGGAGTGCTTTGGTGATTTTTTTGACACCTTCGAAGAAGAAGGGAATGGTTACGATGCCCACGGTCAGGACGCCGTGTTCGCGGGCAGCGCGGGCCACTACGGGCGCGGCGCCGGTTCCGGTTCCGCCGCCCATGCCGGCGGTTATGAATACCATTTTGGTGTTTTCGTCGAAAATGGCGTTGATTGCGTCGATGCTCTCTTCGGCGGCGGCTTTGGCCACTTCGGGTTTGTCGCCGGCTCCGAGGCCGGTGTGGCCGAGCAGAACGCGGTCGGGCACGGGGGAGTTGTCGAGGGCCTGTTTGTCGGTGTTGCAAACAACGAAGCGAACGTCTTTGACGCCGAGGTTATACATATAGCCAACGGCGTTGCCGCCGCCACCGCCAACGCCGATAACCTTTATGATGGATTCGTTGTTGGGGTTGATTGGTTTGGGGGCCACGAAGTCCATGTCGCGGCAGATATCTTCGATGCTCATAATAGCGATTGGTTTTTAGGAGGGGTGGTGGAGGTGGAGGGGGTTAGTCGGTGAAATCGTCGTCGTCGAGGAGGGTGGGGGAGTTGATTCCGGAGAATTTGCTTTTGATTTTTTCCCAGATTGAGGTTTGCTGGATTCCTTCGATTTCCTCTTCTTCCTCCTCTTCTTCGGGGTCGGGATCGGAGTTGTTGGAGTTATTGGAATTATCGGAGTTATCGGGGTTGTTTTGGGCTACGACGGGTTCGGGGGTTACGGTGCAGGGGCTGACGCGGGGTTGGCGCGAGAGGTAGTAGAGCAGCGAAATAACGTCGAGGTCCTCGGAGGTTGAGATTTTGTTGCCGGCCAGGCGCACGGTTGCGGGCAGTGAGCCGCGGCGCACGTTCATTCCGGTTGTCTGGGCCAGTGCTTCGGCAAAGCCTTTGAGCATTGCACCGCCGCCAACAATAACGATTCCGCCGGGGAGGTCGGAAGCGGTCATTTTGGCATAGCCGATCTGGGCGGCGATGTTGGCAATGATTTCGCTTGCGCGGGCAACTATGATGTTGTTGATTTTGGAGTTATCGATTTCTTCGGGCACGGCGCTGCGGTGGGCGTCGTCGGGGTGAGCGTCGCCGATAGTGCGCTTGATTTCCTCGGCGCGTTCCTCGAGGGGGTTGATAGCCATGAGGTCGCGGGTTATGTGGCGCGAGCCCAGGGGAATTGTGGCCAGATAGTGCATGCGGCCGCCTTTGTAGATGGCAACGGTTGTTGTTTCGGCGCCGCAGTCGACCAGCATGGTACCGCAGCGGCGCTCTTCGGAAATCAGAACGAGGTCGGCCAGGGCCATCGGGCGGACAATGTAGCCGTTGATTTGCAGGTTGAGTTTTTCGCTGACCGAGAGCTTGAGGTTGCGCAGCAGCTGGGAGCGGCAGCTAACAACGTTGACCTTGGCGGCCAGGTCGCGAGCCAGCAGGCCCACAGGTTCGTCGCTCTGGCCTTTGCCGTCGATTCGGAACTCAACGGGCTCAACGGCCAGGCGCTCGGTGTTGGCGTCGATGACCGATGCGCGGTTGAGGAGCGCTTCAACCATTTCGTGGGTCACTTCGGTGTCGTCGGCCAGGTGGTGCTGCAGGTTTTCGGGGGTAGACTTCATTGAGCGGCCACCCACGCCGAGATAAACGGCCGAGATTTTCGAGGGCGAGATGTAGTTGTTGAGCTTGGTGATTACGCGGTTGAGCTCGTTGGCCACTTCCTTGACGTTTTGAACGCATCCGTGGCGAACGTGGTTGGGGTGCTGGTGTTCTTCCTCGATGCCCTTGACGGTCAGGATTCCGGAGGGGTCAACCTGGCCTACGGCGCCTTTGATTTTGGAGCTGCCGATTTCAACGGCAACGATGTAGTTATTGGTCTGATTCATATGGATTGTGATTTTTGTTCAGGTTCGGGGGCGGAGGCTCCGGGCGCGGAAATGGTTTCGAGGTCGGGGCCTTCGTTTTCGAGTTCGGAAATAACGTGGACCGTCAGGTCGGGGAGTTTGCCGTGGCGGCGGGTTGCAACGACCTGGTGGTTCCACTTGAGGGATATGGTGTCGTAGTGTTCCCAGCCTTTGGCGGGGAGCACCCGGGAGTAGAATTTTTCGAGCCGGCTGAATTTGTCGGGGATGTTGGAAACGTTGCCCAGGTTGATGATGTGGCCGCGTATAGCCGGAACGAGGTAGATGTTGGAGCTGTCGCGGGCGGAAATCATGGTTATCAGGCGTGAGATTTCGGGGTTTTCGTTGAGATAGTCGAGCAGGGGCAGGAGCTTTACGGCGGGATAGTCGCCGCGCAGCTGGGGCACGTCGAGGTGATAGCGGGCGTTGGCGCGGATTGTTTTTCCTTGGCGGTTAACGTAGTAGCTGGGGCCGGACGAGGGCCAGACTCTGGCCACCGGCACCATCGGCACCACCGAAATGCGCAGGCGGTTGTTGTTGAGGCGCATAACCGATGCGGTTTCGATTTTGTCGAGGTTGCAGAGGTAGGTGCGGATTGAGTCGAGGCCGATTTCACTGAGCGGGCGCGAGGTCAGGTCGCCCAGCCGGGGCATGATGTCGGCGGTGAGCTCGGTTGAGGTGACGAAGCCGGTGTTGAGCTCGTCGATAACCTCCACGCGGTCGTTTTCGAGGCCTGCGCATCGCTCGGAGTCGGCCATGAAGTTACCCCAGAGGCAGATTACCAGCAGGAGCAACGCCAGCAGAATGCAGCCGAAAATGGTTAGCAGTTTGCGGGTTTGGTCGGTCAGTTGCATTTTTCGATAATTTCGGGCAGGAGGAGGTTAATATCGCCGGCGCCAACGGTCAGAATAACGTCGAAATTGCCGGCGGCAAGGCTGTCGGCCAGCTGCTCTTTTTCAACAATCTGCTTTTCGGGGCAGGTTATTTGCTCAAGAATCATTTGCGACGAAACGCCCTCGATGGGCAGTTCGCGCGCCGGATAGATCGGCAGCAGATAAACAGCGTCGGCCTGACTGAGCGCCTGGGCGAACTCGGGGGCGAAGTCGCGGGTGCGGGTATAGAGGTGGGGCTGGAAGGCAACTGCCATGCGCTTGTCGGGGAAAAGGCGGCGCACCGAGCTGAGCGACGCGCGCAGCTCGTCGGGGTGGTGGGCATAATCGTCGATCACCACCCGGTCGGGCCGGCGCAGCCAGAACTCGAAGCGGCGTTTGGCGCCCTGGAAGGTTTTCATGGCTTGGCGGTAGACGTCGGGGGTCAGGGAGGGGTCGCCGGTGAGCCACACTCCGCCACAGGCCGCAATGGCGTTGTCGACGTTGATTTCCAGCGGCACACCCAACTCGATGCCCTCGATTTTGCCTGAGGGGGTCACCAGGTCGAAAGTAATGGTTCCGTTGGCAATCAGCAGATTCTCGGCGTGGAAATCGCCGGAGTCGACGCCGTAGGTGTAGACCCTCACATCGGCCGCGGGGCGCGGACGGAGCTTCAGGCCGGTGTGGAGCAGCAGGGCGCCTCCCGGCTGAATCAGCTCGGTGAAGTGGGCAAAACTCTCCAGATAGGCCTCCTCGTTGCCATAGATGTCGAGATGGTCGGGGTCGGTTGAGGTTATGACCGCAATGTAGGGCGAGAGCTGATGAAACGAGCGGTCGTATTCATCGGCCTCTATAACTGCGTAGGGGCTCGTTTGGGAGAGCAGGAAGTTGGTTCCGTAGTTTCGCAGAACTCCGCCCAGAAAGGCGTTGCTGCCCACTCCGGCCACCTGGAGGATATGGGCGGCCATGGATGAGGTGGTTGTCTTGCCGTGGGTTCCGGCGAAGCATAGGGCTTTTTCCGCGCGGGTTACGCGGCCGAGCACCGCCGCGCGCTTGACCACTTCGAAGCCGTTTTGGCGAAACCACTGCAGGCCGCGGTGGGAGTCGGGCACTGCGGGAGTGAAGACCACCAGAGTGTCCTGCGGGTTGCGGAACGGGGCGGGAATCAGCCCGGGGTCGTCGGAAAACGCGATTTCAACGCCTTCGGCCATGAGGTCATCGGTGAGCTCCGAGGGGGTGCGGTCATAGCCGGCAACCTTGCAGCCGCGGCTCAGAAAATAGCGCTCCAGCGCGGCCATGCCGATGCCGCCGGCGCCTACGAAGTATATGTTGTTTTTGGTCATTTGCAGATTTCAAGAATTTTGTCAACAATTTTTTCGTCGGCCTCGGTCAGAGCCATTTTCGCGGCGTTTTGGCCGAGGGTTTCGCGGGCTTCTGAATCGCTCAGCAGCTCAACCACGGCGCCGCCCAGAGCGGTGCGGGCGTCGGCGTCGAGAATCATGCGTGCGGCTCCTTGGGCAACGAGCGCTTCGGCGTTTTTGCGCTGGTGGTCTTCGGCCACGTTGGGGCTCGGCACCAGCACCGCCGGCTTTCCGAGCAGCTGCAGTTCCGAAATGGTTCCTGCGCCGGCGCGCGAAACCACCAGGTCGGCCGCGCGATAGGCCACCGCCATGTCGGAAATGAACGCCGAGGCCTTGACGGACGGGTAGCCGGCGGCTATGGGGGCGAACTCGTTGAGATAGAGTTTGCCGGTCTGCCACATTATCTGCGCGCCGGTGGCGGTTATGGCCGGCAGCGCCCGGGCTATGGCCTCGTTTATCGTGCGGGCACCCAGCGAACCGCCAACGACCAGCACCAGCGGCTTTTCCGGGTCGAAGCCGAGCTTGGCTTTGGCCTCGCTTTGCGAAAGGGGGCAGCTGAGCAGGTCGGCACGCACCGGGTTGCCGGTCATAACTATCGTTTCGGCCGGGAAGAAGCGCTCCATGCCGGTGTAGGCGCAGCAAATTGCCTTGGCCTTGGCTGCCAGGAGCTTGTTGGTCACTCCGGCATAGGAATTCTGTTCCTGCAGCAGGGTGGGCACTCCAGCCTTCTGGGCTGCTTTGAGGGTCGGGCCCGAGGCGTAGCCGCCAACTCCGATCGCGCAGTCGGGGCGGAAGTCCCTGACCGTTTTGCGGGCCAGACGGAGCGATTTCCAGAGCTTCCAGAGCACCGGAATGTTGCGCCACAGGCGCTTGCGGTCAAAGCCGGCAACGGGCAGGCCAATGATTTCATAGCCGGCGGCGGGAACGCGCTCCATTTCCATGCGCCCTTCGGCGCCGACATAGAGGATTTCGCAGTCGGGCATGCGGCGGCGCAATGCGTTGGCTATGGAAAGGGCGGGGAAGATGTGGCCGCCGGTTCCGCCGCCGCTGATCAGAAAACGTTTGCTCATTTTTCCTGGGTGGGGTTAACTGCCTGCAGAGCTTCGGGCAGGGTGTTCTTATCGGTTTCGCGCTCGGAAGTGGTTACCTGGCCTCGGGCGGCATATTTGCTGACCGAGAGCATGATTCCGAGAGCTATGGAGGTTACTAAAATCGAGGTGCCGCCCTTGGAGAAGAAGGGTAGCGGCTGGCCCGACACGGGGCCGGCGCCGGAAACTATGGCCATGTGGCATAGCGCCTGTAGGGTGATGAGCAGCGCGCAGCCGGTTACGAGGAAGGCCGGATACATCTGGTGGCACTTATAGGCGATGAAATAGGCTCGCGCCAGCAAGCAAAGATAGAGCGCCATAATGAACATTGCGCCGACGAAGCCGAGGTCTTCGACTATAATGGCGAAAATAAAGTCGCTGAACGCAAGGGGCAGGCGCGAAGTTTCGCGCGAGTTGCCCGGGAACACTCCGAACAAGCCGCCGTTGGCCTGGGCCATGTAGGAGCGCATTTCCTGAAGATTTTTGGCAGTCAGGGGCTGCTCATAGCGGGGAGTGGGGTCGGTGAAGGCCTTGATGCGGTTGCTCCAGGTGTTGCCTCTCATGCGGGAGTCCTCTTTGTCGTTGGCGGCTGCGGTAGCTTCCGGAACGGAAAAGGTCTGGCCGCGCGAGTCGACCAGCAGCGGAACTTCCTTGACTTCCGGTTCGCCCTTCGACATTGCCCATTTCACTCCAAAGGCAATTGCGGCAAAAAAAGCGAACACCGCGAAGATATATAGCAGCTTCTTGAACTCCAGCGAGCCCACAACGAGCATTGAAATGCAGAGCGCCATGAGAATCATGGTGTTGGTCAATCCCTGAGTGAACAGCAGCGCGGAAAAGAGCAGCACGGCCGCGGTTGCCCAGATCAGGCCCTTGTTGCGCACCGATTCATCCTTTTTCAGCTGGGTGGTTCCGAGAATGAACGACAGGAACAAAACGGCCGAAATCTTTATCAGCTCCGCGGGCTGCAGGGTCATGAACGGCAGCGAAATGGCTCGCTTGGCGCCATTGATGACCTCGCCGAAGGCCAGAACGTAGAGCATGGCCAGCACCGAGAAAACCGTCAGGATAATGCCGGGCCAGATAAAGCGCGAATAGTGGACGCGCTGCAGGCCCAGAATGATGAGGAAGCCGGCAAAGAGCATGCCGACATGGCGCATCAGCGGGCCGTAGAGCCCCTGCTTGGAGATTTCGAACGAGGAGGCCGAATAGAGTTCGATAATGGACAATACGACCAGAACGCCGTAGATGCCCCAAATGGAGAGGTCGGGTTTGTTGACGACCGCCGCTTCGGGCTGCGCGATTGTTGCGCCGCCGCCACGCGGTTCGCCGGGATCGGAGGAGCGGAATGCCATGGTGGTTCAGGAAAGAGATTTAACGGCTTCCTTGAACAGGTTGCCGCGGTTAACGTAGGATGTGAACAGGTCGAACGATGCGCAGCAGGGGCTGAGCAGAACGGTGTCGCCCTCGGCTGCAAGGCGGTTGCACTCGGCAATGGCATCGGCCAGCGATGAGGTCGATACCAGCTCGGGCACCTCGCCCTTGAAGAACTCCATGATTTTTTCGTTATGGAGCCCCATGGCAACTATGGCCTTGACCTTGCGGCGCACCAGCGGCAGGATTTCGGAGTAGTCGTTGCCCTTGTCCTTGCCGCCGAGAATCAAAACCGTGGTTTTCGATTCGGGCATGCTTTCGAGCGCATACCAGGTTGAGTTGACGTTGGTTGCCTTGGAGTCGTTGATCCAGCGCACGCCGCGGATTGTTGCAACGTATTCCAGACGGTGTTCAACCCCCTGGAAATCGCTCAGCGCGCGGCGAATGTCGGCGTTCTTAACTTTGAGCAGCTGGGCGGAGATTCCGGCAGCCATGGAGTTATAGAGGTTGTGGAGGCCATTGAGCGCCAGGTCGGCGCGCGGCATGGTCAACGGAGTGTTTGAGGCCGAGATTACCAGGTCGTTTTCGGCGTCGATGAAAGCGCGGGTGTTTTCGCGCTGCTCCTCGCCGAAGGGCATCAGGGTTGCCTCGGTCGAGAGCTGGCGGAGCTGGGCGGTGATAATGGGGTCGTCCTGCCAGTAAATGAACACGTCTTCGGGCGTCATGTTCCGGATAATGCGGAACTTGGCGCGGGTGTAGTTTTCCATCTTGTAGTCGTAGCGGTCGAGATGGTCGGGAGTAATGTTGAGAATAACGGCTATGTTGGCCTTGAAGTCAAACATGTTTTCGAGCTGGAACGACGAGAGCTCAACAACATAGACCGCATGGGGCTCGCGGGCCACCTGCCAGGCCAGCGAGCGGCCTATGTTGCCGGCGGGCGAGGCGTCGACGCCGCCGGTGCGCAGAATGTGGGTAATGAGCGTGGTGGTGGTTGTCTTGCCGTTGGAGCCGGTGATGCACACCATTTTCGAGTCGGTGTAGCGGCCGGCGAATTCGATTTCGGAGATTATGGGGGTGCCTTTGGCTGCGAGTTCAACAATCAGGGGCGCCGTTGGCGGAATGCCGGGGCTTTTGATAACTTCGTCGGCATTGAGGATGAGCGCGGGGGTGTGGCCGCCCTGTTCGTAGGGAATGCCCTCGTCGTCGAGCACTTTGGCGTAGGCCGGGGCCAGCGGGCCCGAATCGCTCAGAAAAACGTCGAAGCCTTTGTCTTTGGCCAGGATTGCGGCTCCGGTGCCGCTCTCGCCGCCTCCGAGAATAACTATTCTTTTCTTATCCATAATGGGGTTTAGCGGATTTTTAGGGTTACGAAAGTCAGGGCTGCCAGCAGGATGCTCACAATCCAGAAGCGAATGGTGATTTTGGCTTCGTGGATGCCGCGGGTGGGGTGGTTCCACACAACGTTGGCGCCGGCGGTGGCATCTTTCTGGAAATGGTGGTGGAGCGGGGCCATTTTGAAGATTCGCTGGCCGTTGCCGCCGGTTTTCTTTTTGGTGTATTTGAACCAGCCGGTCTGGAGCATCACCGAAACGTCTTCGATGAAGAACACTGCGCAGAGCAGCGGAATCAGCAGCTCTTTACGAATGAGAATTGCAAACACCGCAATGATGCCGCCGAGCATCAGCGAGCCGGTGTCGCCCATGAAAACCTGGGCCGGATAGGCGTTATACCAAAGGAAGCCGATCAGGGCGCCGATGAATGCCGCCATATAGACCACCAGCTCCTCCGAGCCGGGAATATACATGATGTTCAGATAGGTGGAGTAAACGATGTTGCTGCCCAAGTAGGCCATGATTACCAGCGCAACTCCGATAATGGCGCTGATGCCGGTTGCCAGGCCGTCGATGCCGTCGGTCAGGTTGGCGCCGTTGCTGGTTGCGGTAACGACCACTATAACCACCACCACGAACAGCACCCACCCCAGGGTTTTGCTCCAGTCGCCGGCCCAGGAGGTGAGCCAGGAATAGTCGAGGTTATGGTTCTTGACGAAGGGAATGGTTGTTTGCGGGGCTTTGATGTCGCGCTGGGCGGTGACCACCTCCTCGATCTGTTCGGGTTCGGTCTGGGTTGTCAGGGCCGAGGTATCGCGCATGGTAATCGAGGGGCTGAAGGTCATCATCAGGCCAACGAACAGGCCGATGCCCACCTGGCCCACGATTTTATATTTGCCCGACATGCCGTCCTTGTTGCGGCGCTTGAATTTCAGGTAGTCGTCGGCAAAGCCGAGTGCGCCTAAAAACAGGGTTGACACGCACATGATAATCATGTAAACGTTGCCCAGATTTGCGGTCAGCAGCAGCGGCAGCAGAATGGCAATGATAATGATGATGCCGCCCATGGTCGGGGTGCCCTGCTTGGCGGTCTGGCCGTCGAGGCCGAGGTTGCGCACCAGTTCGCCCATTTGCATCAGCTGCAGGCGGTTGATGATTCGCTGGCCAATAACGGTTGCGCAGAGCAGCGACAGCACGAAGGCCACCGAGCTGCGAACCGTTACGTAACTGCTCAGGCGCGCCAGCGATTCGCCGCCCAGGTTCAGGTCGTGGAAAAGATAATAGAACATCTCGTTGGGTTATTCGGCAAAAGCGGCGGCCACTTCCTCGCGGTCGTCGAAATGGTGTTTGACTCCTTTGATTTCCTGGTAGTCCTCGTGGCCCTTGCCGGCAATGAGGATAACGTCGCCCGGTTCGGCCAAGGCTGCGGCGGTGCGGATTGCTTCGCGGCGGTCAACGATAACGAGCGCCGACTTGCGCATTTCAGCGTCGAGGCCGGCCTCCATTTCGGCCAGAATCGCTTCCGGCTCCTCGAAGCGCGGATTGTCGGAGGTGAGAATCAGCCGGTCGGAGCGCTTGGCGGCTTCGGCGGCCATGATGGGGCGCTTGCCGGCGTCGCGGTTGCCGCCGCAGCCAACAACCGTGATTATCCGCTTCGGGCCCACTTCCTTAATGGCTTCCAGAACGTTGACAACGGCATCGGGAGTGTGGGCGTAGTCAACAATGGCGATTACGCCGCGTGGCGAGCGCACTGCCTGGAAACGCCCGGCAACGGGAACGAGGCTGCTGATGTGGGTCAGCACCTCGCTTTCGGGCCAGCCCAGCAGGCAGCAGGCTCCGAAAACTGCCGTGAGGTTATAGGCATTGAAGCGGCCGGTGAAAAGTGTTTCGACTTCGTGGCCGTTGAGGCTCAGCAGGGTGCCGTCGAGGCGGCTCTCGATAATGCGGCCGGTGAAGTCGGCCATTGAGCGCAGCGAGTAGGTATAGTGGCGGGCGGCGCAGTTCTGGAGCATTACGCGGCCAACCTTGTCGTCGATGTTGACCAGGGCGAAGGCGTCGGCGGGCAGACCGTCGAAAAACGACTTTTTGGCTTCCAGATAGGCCTGGACCGTTTTGTGGTAGTCGAGGTGGTCGCGGGTGAGGTTGCTGAACACTCCGCCGGCAAACTTCAGCCCGGCAATGCGGTGCTGATGAGCGGCATGGGAGCTGACCTCCATGGCGGCAACCGAGCAGCCGGCGTCGACCATGCGGGCCAGCAGCTCGTTGATGCTGTAGGCGTCGGGGGTGGTCTGAGTGGCGTGGATGGCCTCGGTTTCAATGTAGTTGCAAACCGTTGAGAGCAGGCCGGCCTTGAATCCCATCAGGCGCGCCATTTCGTAGATGAGGGTGGCGGTGGTGGTTTTGCCGTTGGTGCCGGTAACGCCCACGAGCTTGAGCTTGCGCGAGGGGTGGCCGAACCATTCCGACGAGAGCAGGCCCAGGGCTATGGCGCTGTTTTCAACAACTATATAGGTTATGCCGGGCAGGATTTTTTCTGGAAGTTTTTCGCAAACGATAGCTGCAACCCCGGAGTGCTCAAGCAGGGGAATGAACGAGTGGCCGTCGACTGCGGTGCCGCGCACGGCAACAAACATCGAGCCGGGCGTAACCTTTCGCGAGTCGAAAGTCAAAGCCGAGATTTCCGGGTTTTTAGGTCCCACAAGTTGCTTGGGCTTGAGCGACGAAATTAGTTGAATCAGTTGCATAATGCTTATTGTTTGAGAGTTAGATGTATCTTTTTGTTTCCGGCAAGAGCCTGGGCAGCAACGTAGCCAACGCCGTTGAAGCTAACGTCGAAGCCGGCGTGTTCGAGGGTGTTGACCGCCTCGCGCAGCCCCATGCCGCGAACGTTGGGCGCGCCGTTGTCTGCGGCAGTTTCGCCGCTGGCCATGCGCTTGGGGGCGACGCCGGTTTTGCGCCTAACGGCTTCGGCCAGCTCGTTGGAGGTAGAGGCATAAACCGTTGGCCGCACTTCCTTGTAGGCCTCGTTGGCTGCCGCATCGGCCTTATAATCAGACCGGTTGCCGAGCATGCCGCGGGCATACATGGCTATGGCAACGTTGCGCAACACGGTGCCCGACGTGGTTGCCGCGCCAAACACGTTTTCGCGCGGGTGGAACATCAACACCACGCAGCTATATTTCGGCTCTTCGGCCGGGAAGTAGCCGCAAAAGGCCAGGCGCTTGCGTCCGGTGTCGTATTGATGGGTTTCGGGGTTG
The DNA here is from genome assembly GCA_964508865.1 of uncultured Bacteroides sp. Taxonomy (GTDB): domain Bacteria; phylum Bacteroidota; class Bacteroidia; order Bacteroidales; family Muribaculaceae; genus UBA3263. Next base: position 14,101 of record CAZDVP010000014.1, read on the forward strand.
ACCGAGTAGCAGGTGCCGGTTTTGCCGGCCAGGGTTACGTAGGGGTTGCGCAGGGAGCGGGCCGTGCCATGGTCGCCGTTGACCACCAGGCTGAGGCATTGCTGCATCATTTTTGCGGTGCGCTCCGAGCAGGCGCGGTCGCGGACGTAGCTGACGGGAACTATGGAGTCGAGGCCGTCGCGATGCAGGGCCTTGACCAAGTGAGGGCGCACGTAGCGGCCGCCGTTGGCAATGGCGTTATAGATGCTCAGGGTGTGGAGCGGCGGAATTTCGGCGCCGTAGCCATAGAACTGACGCGAAAGCGTTACCAGTCCGCCCGAGCCCAGAGGAACCACCGGGAACCAGGGCGCCATTTCTTCGCCGATGCCCGATTTGAGTTTTTCGAGGAAGCCGGTCTGCGCAACGCGGTCGTGCCAGCCCTGGGGCGACTTGTAGAAGCGCGAAAGGATGCGGGCCATGCCGATGTTGCTCGACTGCTCGATGCAGCCGGCAACGGTCAGCTGCGAGTTATAGTGCGAGTCGGTTATGGCGCGTCCCTGGCCAAAAGCCTGGAAGGAGTTGCCGATGTTTACGATTGAGTCCAGGTCGTTGACATAGCCGTCTTCAATGGCAATCATCAGGCTCAGCGGTTTAACTACCGAGCCCGGCTCGAAGCGGCGCACAGCGCGGTTCATCGCCTCGACGTAGATGCCTTCGCCTTTGTGGCGTGGATCCTCCTCAAGGTTGCAGATGCCTTTGATTTCGCCGGTGGCAACCTCCATGAGCACTGCGGTGCCCCATTCGGCGCGGCAATATTGCAGGCGGTCGAGCAGGGCGTTTTCCAGCAGGTCCTGCATCTGAACGTCGATTGTGCTTTCAACGTCCCAGCCCCTCACTGCGGGCACCTCGGCCCAGTCGCCGATGCCGCGCGTAAAGTTCACTTTCTTGCTGACGCCCGCTTTGCCGTAGAGCAGCGAGTCGAGGGCGTATTCGAGCCCCGACATGCCGTGGATTTCGCCGTTTTTATGTTCGCTGACAACTCCGATCGAGAGCTTGGCCATGGGCCCGTAGGGGTTGCGGCGGCGCAGCATCGGTTCGGCCAGCAGGCCGTGGTTGCCCAGGCGGCGACCCTTGAAGAAGGGGAATTTTTTGATTTGCTGGTAGTCGGCATAGCTGATGTTGGAAATCAGTCGCCACCCGCGCGGGCGCCGGTTGCGGCGCAGCGGAGCCTCCAGCGAGTCGCGCCAGGCGCTGACTCCGCCCGGAATGGGGAAATAGCGCGCCAGCGAGTCGGCCAGCGAGTCTTTCTTTTCAACAAAAGCTTTCCAGTGGAAACCCTCGGAACCGAAGTCCATGCGCAGGGTGTAGTATTGCAGGGTGGTGGCCAGGACGCTGCCGTCGGAGGCGAGGATGTCGCCGCGTGCCGGCAGGATTTTGGTGTCGGTTCGCCCGAGTTCGCGTTTTGCCAGCTCGTTCCATTTTGGAGCGTCGATAACCGAGTTTTTGAAGGTGTTGTAGGCAATCCAGGTGGCTGCCACAAGGAAGAAAACAGACACGATCAGGTAGCGCGACATCATTGACGCGCGCTTGCCTTTTTTGTTGCGTTTGATTGGTTTTTTCGGTGCCATGGCTATTAGGGAGAAGTCGCTTTATTTTTCGATGTGGTAGGGCGGGCGCGACTGAACAGCCAGGTCGAGGCCGAGCGAGTCGAGGGTTTGGCGCATCTGGCTTTCGCGGATGCGACCCATGTATTCGCCGCGGATGCGGTAGCTCTCGGTCTGCACGATGTCCAGGCGGTTGTGGAGCTGGCGAATCTGCTCCATGGAGCGCTGGCAGGAGTAGCGGTTGGTAATGTAGACCAGCACCATGGCCAGAATCACGAAAATCTGGAGCCAATGGCGCGCAAAGAATGCGCCTGAAACCAGGCGCCCTTCAATCAGGCGGCTGAGAATGGTGTCTTTTTTGTTTTCTTCGTTGCTCATTGCGGAGAGATGATTTTTTCTGCCACACGCAGTTTGGCGCTGCGGCTGCGGGGATTGTTTTCAATTTCGTCGGCGTCGGCCACTATGGGCTTAGAGGTCAGCAGTTTCAGCGGCGACAGGTTGCGGCCGAAAAAGTCTTTCTGCTCCTTGCCGTCGATGCGGCCGGTGCGCATAAAGTTCTTTACCAGGCGGTCTTCGAGCGAATGGTAGGTTATGATTGCCAGGCGGCCGCCGGGGGCGAGCGAGTCGAGCGAGCGTTCGAGCAGCTGCTCCAGGGCGCGGATTTCGTCGTTGACTACTATGCGCAGCGCCTGAAACACCTGGGCCAGCTCTTTTTTCTCCGCTTTGGGCGAAATGTGGGGCCGCACGGTTGCCAGCAGTTGCTCAATGGTTTGAATCGGGGCCGACGAGCGGGCGCCGACTATTGCGCGGGCCAGTTTGCGGGCTTGCTTCAGCTCGCCGTAGAGGTGGAAAATCGAGGCGAGTTCCTCCTCGCTTTCGGTTGCCAGCAGGTCGGCGGCGGTGCGCCGTGCGCGGCGGTTCATGCGCATGTCCAGCGGGCCGTCGAAGCGGAAGCTGAATCCGCGTTCGGCCGAGTCGAAATGGTGGAACGAAACGCCCAGGTCGGCCAGGATTCCGTCAACGCGCCCCTTGACGCCATAGTAGCGCAGATATTGGCTGATGTAGCGGAAGTTGCCGTGAATGGGCGTCAGCCGCGGGTCGGCCGGGGCATTGACCAGCGCTTCTTCGTCCTGGTCGAACACGTAGAGGGCTCCCTCGGGGCCGAGAAGGCTTAAAATCGCGCGCGAATGGCCGCCACCGCCGAATGTGGCGTCGGCATAAATGCCTGTCGGCGCGATGTTTAGCGCGTCAATGACCTGGGGCAGAAGTGCGGGAATGTGATAAACCGGTTGCTCGTTCATGACCCCAAATTTACAACATTTCCGCAAATAATTTACAATTCCAAACAAAAAAAGTTATCAACAACCGATAAAAAACTCACCCTCAACCTCATGCAAAATTTACATTCGCAAAATTACCCTAAACCGACGACTCCGGAGTTTTTTTGAATACTTTCGCCCGGATGTAAAAATAAGGGTGATTGAAGTGGGCTTATTTTGACAAAAATGTAAAAATAAGCATTTTTTAAGCGATATTAACCGCTTATTTTTACACTTTCTATTCCTTTGGTGTAGGTGTAGAGCGCGGTGGGCACAAACTGAAGAAATAGTTCTTTTTCGGTTTTTTTGCCGCTTTCGGTGGCGGTAGTGACCAGGGCTTGCCCGAGGCAGTTAGTGGAGAGGAAGGTCGTTAGCGATTTTAGTTCACCGGGGTGATGGAAATATCGGTCGCTCCATTTCACTTCTACAGCTCGGTCGGGTTTCTGGGTCAGGCTATTAAGTCTGACGAAATCCACCTCGCCGCTGGTGCGCCCTTTTTTCCAGTTTGCGTAGAATAGCGAAGAATCGACGCTGCCGAACTGGCAAAAAACAGCAGTTTCTACCAAATGGTTAAAAGCCGGAGTTGACTGGTCGGCGGGAGAAAACACAGCTGCGAAAATCGACGGATTGGTAACGTAGACCTTAAACGTTGTTACCCGTTGGAAACGGCGTGAGTTTTCGTCGACTTTGTGCAGGACTTTGATGAGGAACGCCGATTCGAGATAGTCGATATATTTTTTTATGTTTTCTTTGCGAATGCCTGACTCTTTCGAGAGGTCTTCCATTGAAAACTCCTCGCCGGAGCGGAAAACCAGATGACTGAAAAGGCGATAGAGGTCACGGGTGTCGTTGATGCCGTAGAGACCGGGCAGGTCTTTGAGCAGAACTTTGTCAACAATGTCGTCCTTGATGTAGCGGCTCGGATTGTTGCGCATCTGCATTGATGAAACCACTTCGGGGTATCCGCCAAAGTTGATGTAGTCAACAAAGCATTGGTTAAGAGCTGATATATCGACAATATCATAGCCGTCGGTCATAGTTCCGAACCAATCAACCCGGGCCGGTACTACGAGTTCTTCTTTACCTATCATTGCAAGATATTCGCAAAACAGCAGCGGAGGCAATGAGAAGTGGGTGAATCTTCCCGCACCGCTTTCGATTGATTTCATTTTTAGGGCTGCTGCAGCTGAGCCCGAGGCTATAAAGCGAATGTTCCGTCGGGTGTCGCAAAGGACTTTAAGATGATTTTCCCAATCCTTAAGATATTGGATTTCATCAAAAAAGACATAGTAACCGCTATCGTCGCCGTCGGCTTTAGATGCGGCCATAAGATGGTCGACCATTTCTTCGAGCGACATTCCGCTGTAGAGCGGTGCATCGACCGAAAGGTAGAGAATTTTTCGGGGAGGTACGCCGTTGGTTAGCAGCTGCTTGATGGTGTGAAACATCATAACGGTTTTGCCTACGCGACGCGGGCCTAACAGGATGACGCTCCGTCCTTTAGGTAGCGAAGTCACCAATTCTAAAAATGGGCTGAGAAACATACGCGGCTTCATGGCATCGAAGTCTTCGAAAATCATGCCGTTACTCCACCATGGGTTGTCAACCACCATGCGTTTGAGAATCTGGTCTTTGGGGAAGTTTATCATATGTTTCGGGTTTGAGAGTTTAGAAAAGCTGATTTTGCCGGCAAAGGTAGGCAAAAATAATGAATATAGCAAGTGAAATGTAAAAATAAGGGTGTTTGGAGTGGGCTTATTTTGACAAAAATGTAAAAATAAGCATTTTTTGAGCCGTATTAACTGCTTATTTTTACACTTTTGGCGGGCGAACTCTCGTGCGTGCGCGTGTTGGATTTGTGTAGTTCGGAAATTTTTCTTATCTTTGCGTGAATATTATTCAATTATCTGAAACATGAAAGCTATCAAATCACTCATTATCATGCTCGCAATGGCGCTCGCAGTGCCTGCAGTCCAGGCTGCGCTGCCTTCAACCCAGCTCAAGACCCTGAAGGGCAAGGTGGTTGATACCGCCACGCTCAACAACAACGGCAAACCGATGATTATCACCTTTTTTGCCGGCTGGTGTAAGCCCTGCATGCGCGAACTCAACGCTATCAACGAGTACTACGACGACTGGCGCGAGGAAACCGGCGTGAAGCTCATTGCAATTTCGATTGATGAGGCCGACAAGATTACCAACGTCCGCAAAACGGTTAACAGCAACAACTGGGACTACGAAATCCTGCTTGACCCCAACAGCGACTTCAAGCGCGCTCTGGGCATCCAGAACATTCCCCATATGCTGATTATCGACGGCCAGGGCAAAATCGTTGAGAACCGCAGCGGCTACACCGACGGTTCCGAAAACCATATTATCAAGAAACTCCGCGAAATCACCGCTTCCAAAAAGGCTCCCAAGAAAAAGTGATGCACAAGATCTCAGTTGCGCTGCTGGCCGCCGTGGCCCCGCTGGCTGTTTTTGCCATTGACTTCGGCTCTCCCAAGAATCCGGACCGTCAGGTAACGGCCCACGGTTCCATACAGGTCGACGGCCTCGTTCCTGAAAAGGAAGGCTCCACGACCTATAAGGAAAAATTGCTGGGCAATGCTTATGCCAACGTTGGCTTGTTCAGCAAGTATGTCGACGCCGGTTTGCGCGTTGAGTATCTCGAGCATCCGCTGCCGGCGTTCTATTCCTCGCCCGGCTTCAAGGGGTGGGGCATAGGCAACTTCTATGCAACCGGAAAGTACAAGGGCTTCCAGCTGACTGCCGGCGATATCTACGAGCAGTTCGGAACCGGCATGATTCTGCGCACCTATGAGGACCGCGCCCTGGGAATCGACAATGCCATTCGCGGCGGCCGCCTGAAAATCGACGCCCTGCGCGGCTTCCACTTCACTGCCCTGGGGGGCGTTCAGCGCCGCTACTGGGACTGGACCACCCACTCGCGCGTTTATGCCGCCGACCTGGAGTGGGAAATGCAGGAGTATATCAAGCCGATGCAGGCCCACGACATAACCTGGACCTTGGGCGCTTCGTGGGTGTGCAAGCATGAGCGCTACAAGGAGCATGCCGACAGCATTCAGGCTCCGCTGCCCATCGACGGCCACTATCAGTTCCTGAACCTGCCGCAGCGCGTGAATGCCTTCGACGTGAGGACTCACTTCTATAAAGGCAACGTCGATGTTCTGGCGGAGTTCGCCATGAAGCATCCCGACCCCTCGGCCGACAATAACTACACCTTTAGCCGCGGAACCGCCCTGCTGCTTGCGGCAACCTACTCCAAGCGAGGCCTTTCGGCTCAGCTGCAGGCCAAGCGCTCGGAGGATATGAGCTATCGCTCGCGCCGCCAAATGACCGACATTACGTCGTTTATCAACTATCTGCCGCCGTTTGCCTATCAGCACACCTATGCGCTGGCGGCAATGTATCCCTACGCAACGCAATACGCCCCGGGCGAATGGGCATTTCAGGGCAACTTCGCCTACTCGCTTAAGCGTCGCACCAAACTGCGCCTGAATCTGAGCTACATCCGCGGAATCAAGCGCGAGGGCGACTGGCAGAAGACCGACGACACTATGTATGGCAAGGATGCCGTCAAAACCTCGTTTTTCGGAACCGGCCCGCTCTACTATCAGGACTTCAATCTGCAGGCCGACCATAAATTCAGCCGCGCCTTTTCGATGAATGCCATGTATATGTTCCAGCGCTATAACAAAACCGCCATTGAAGGCGAGGGCGGAACCATCAATGCCCACATTGCCGTTCTGGAGGCCAAGGGCAAATGCTCCGACATGATTACCCTGCGCGGCGAACTGCAATATCTGGCCACCAAGCAGGACAAGGGCGACTGGCTCTACGGAATGGTTGAGGTTTCGATTCTTCCCTACCTGATGGTTTCCGTTTCCGACCAGTGGAACTGCGGCAACCCCAACGGCGAAAAGGATCATTACTACATGTTTACCGTTACCGGTAACTACCGCAACAACCGCCTGATGCTCGGCTATGGCCGCACTCGCGAAGGCTTTAACTGCTCGGGTGGCGTTTGCCGCTTCATGCCAGCCACCCGCGGCTTCCAACTCTCCTATAACTATAACTTCTAAAACTCTCTCCAAACAATGAATAAGAAACTCACAAAACTTTTTGCTCTGCTGGCCGGAACGCTGATGCTTGCCGGATGCGAAGAGAGCATTCCCGCCGACAAGCGCTACACTCCCATTCCCAACAGCAAACCGGTCCGCTCGGTGTTGATTGAGGAATATACCGGCGAAAACTGCCTTAACTGCCCAAACGGCCATGTGGCCATCGAGGCGATTGAGGAACTCTATAATACTCCCGAAAATCTGGAGCAGGGGGTAGGTGTGGTTGTCGTCGGTATCCATATTCCGAACTGGGGCCGCACGGTAGAGAAAGGCGGCTTCATTACTCCCGAAGCCGAGTCGCTGACCCCCGAGGGTGTGAATCCTCCGCAGGCCATGGTTAACCGCACCTCCGGTCTGCTCGACCGCAACGGCTGGGCCAAGTCGGTCAAGGATATAATCGCCACTCCGACGCGCGTTACTTTCGTAAACAGCTTGCTGGCCGAAAAGCAGGGCGACTCGATGACTATTTCGGGCACTGTTCACTCGGTTGAGAATTTTGCCGACGCGCGCCTTCATGTCTGGGTGGTTGAGGATAACATTGTCAGCCGCCAGCGTCAGCCCGACGGCTCAATAGTTGGCGACTATGTGCACATGAACGTGTTCCGCGGCTGCGTAAATAGCGTCAAGGGCTCGGAATTCGCTCTGAAGCGCAACGCCGACCGCAGTTTCAGCTTCACCTATCCGATTGATTCGAACTGGAAACCGGCCAATCTGCGGGTAGTTGCCTTTGTCGAAACCCCGAGTTTCGGCGTTATGAACGTTACTCAGAATAATTTGCAAATAAATCAATAAACAACATAAGCGCTTATGAAAAAAATCTTTACTTCACTTCTGATGCTCGGTGCGGCAATGGCTGCATCGGCCCAGAACTTTACGGTCAACAGCGTTGAAGGCCCCGTTGCCAACGGCGCGACCCTGACCGTTGGCTATGTTTATAGCTCCGAGTGGGATCTGTATGACTGGGACCCTGAGCTGAGCATTCATGCCAACAAGGCCGGCACCTACACCGTAACGGCCACCGCTTCGGTTTCCGGAGTTGTGCAATTCTGCGGAATCACCGGCGGCTGCGACATTCTCCGCCCCACCGCAACCCGCTCCGGCTCAATGGGCGCGGGCCAGGATATGCCGCTCCGCCTCGACATCAACGGCATGATGGACAAGCTCGAAAAGCCGGTTTCGATGGAAGTGACCGTTACCGACGGCAGCGAAACCGTTAAGTTCACCGTTAACTTCGTCAATGAAGACAACGCCGGCATCGCCGCTCCGACCCGCGCCGCAGGCACCCTGCGCTTCGCAGGCCGCACGCTCAACTACTCGCTTGAAAATGCCGCCACTTTCACCTTATATAATATAAGCGGCCGTCAGGTAATGAGCCGCGCACTGTCGGGCACCGGTTCCGTAAGCCTCTCCGCCCTCCCCGCCGGAGTCTACGTTTACCGCTGCGGCACCGCCACCGGCAAGGTTATCGTGAAATAATTTTTTCTCAACGGGCAGGTCGGATGCAGTTCTGACCTGTCCGTTATATTCTTACCAATCAATATCATGAAAATCAAATTTTTAGCCACTATGATGGCTTTGGCTGCCTGGTTTGCACCGGTAGCTCAGGCCGCGGATTTCATCAATCTGACTCCGCAGCCCAAGGAAATGACGGTAGGTAGCGGCCAACTCGTTTTGCCGCAAGAATTTAAGGTTGCCGGCTATAACCTTTTGGACGATATGGCTCAGGAAATCGTTAAGTTCGGCAATACCTTCTGCGAGGCCACAGGCAGCAAACTCACTGTTAATCTGTTCACTCAGGGCGGCGGTGGCACCCGTGCCGACGAGGCCCTCATCGCCGTTACCCTCAATTCCGCTCTCCACGAAGAAGGCTATAAGCTCGACGTAACCACTCAGGGCGTGAGCATCGAAGCCGCAACACCCGCCGGCTTGTTCTACGCGTTCAAAACGCTGATGAAATTGCTGCCGCCCAACGTTATTCTCGGCAAGTATGCCCCCGGACAGTATGCACTTCCGGTCGTTGCCATCAACGACGAACCGCGCTACCATTGGCGCGGCCTGGAAATCGACGTTGCCCGCCACTTTTTCGATGTTGATGAAATCAAGAAGATGATCGACATTATGGCGGTCTACAAAATGAACCGCCTGCACTGGCACCTGACCGACGACCAGGGCTGGCGCATGGAAATGCCTCAATATCCGAAGCTCAC
>CAZDVP010000015.1:0-23180 GCA_964508865.1 uncultured Bacteroides sp.
ATCTTATGTTCGATATAAACAATGCCATTGAATCATCAAGGCTTATCGGCAAACTGATGGAGTGGACCGACAAATACCGGATACATATCCATACCGTCTTGCATCTAAACAAGAGCGACGACAATGTGCGCGGTCATGTCGGTACAGAATTGAACAATAAGCAGAGACTGTCTTGCTTTATACTTAACTCCCCTTGCGGATTTGACATCAACACACCGATGAGACATTATAACCCAGATAGGCTGTTGTCTTTCGTTAAGGGAGGGTGAAGCACGTATATTTCATAGCCGAGACTAGCGGTTCTATGCGTGAGGCTGATCTGCGCGAAACCGATAAATCAAAATTCGCCTGCGCCCATCGTCACTTCGCATTGCTTTCAGATTCAACCGTTAAATATGACGTAATCACAAGTTATGATGATCTTTACAACATTATAAGGAATAATGAATTCGTATCATATGGCGGTGTACTATGCATAAACATAGTATGCCGCTATAAATTTTGATAGACCACTACATTCCAAGTATCTTGTATAATCAATATTCATGATGTGAGTACATCCTCTACTGCTTATAATACTCCAAGTAATTTAACAAAATTTAACCTCCTTCATCCTCTTAAAATGTGATATCCGGAGAGAAAATACGAATTGTGTACAATTAGTCTCAATGGAATAATTTGAGAGAATAATAATAAGGTAAACGCAAGCAAACATAAAAAAAATCACATACGCAACAATATAGACCACAAGAGGACGTAGAATTAATATAAGAACATCACAAGAAAGTTTGCGAAACTGAAAAATAATTCGTAAATTTGCAGTTACAAACAACAGACAAATGGAAATAAAAATATTTAGCGCGCGCGAATATAATGCAAAACTAAAATGCACGATTCACTCCTCGGGCAAGTTGGGCTTTACAGACGAGACAGCAAGAGAACTAGGCTTATCTGTAGAGTCTGGTATAAAATTCGCTATGAACGATCAAGATGAACTGCTCTTAATTAACTGTAGACTAGAGAGGGATGAAGACGCCTTCGGAGTTAGTAAATCGGGAGCGTATTACTATGTAAATGCAAAACCCCTCTTTGATAGTTTAGGATTAGATTATAAAAACAATGTGATCATGTTTGATCTCAGCAAACTCAAACATGACACATTGGAAATTTACAAGTTAAACAAACGCTCAAAGCAAAGAAAAGCAGAGAGCAATGAAAAATAATATAGCCGAGAACACAAAGAAAAAGAAGGGACGCACAAGATGACCATCTCATACGTCCAAGTAAAGAATTAAAATTTGCTTTGGAGGGCAAAACTAAGGCTTCTCACCTTAGGACTAATTGATTCTTTGCTTCAAATATAGTGAAAAATTCATTATAGAGATGGTCGAGTAAATATTTTTTAACATCTCACGACCATGGCATTTTACTATGTAAATACCAATCGGCAGAGTGGTTCGGGATACAACCACGAAGTCCACAAGGATGGGTGTCTTTGGATGCCATCCCTCTCAAATCGCAAACTTCTTGGATGGTTTGCGACAGATAATGAAGCCTTAGCTGCTGCTAAACGCGAGTATTATGATGCAGATGGCTGTATTCACTGCTGCCCTTCAATCCATAAAAAGTGAAGACATGTGCAAGAATCAACATGTCGTTCCCAATAACGGGAAGTGGAGCGTTCGCGGTGCGGGCAATTCACGGGTAACACAGACCTTCGACACACAGAGGGAAGCAATTTCACATGCTCGTGAAATTGCAATACACCAGCAGTCGGAATTGTTCATACACAATCGCCAAGGTCAGTTCCGAGAGCGTAATAGTTACGGCAATGACCCTTATCCTCCTAAGGGATAAGATAATTGGCAACTCCCTTAACAAGAACAGAACATCTTCATTGTAGGATGTTCTGTTTTTTCATCTACTTTGTATATTTCTCGATATGCAGCTAACTATAGGTTGGCCGTTGGTCTCCGCTACCTATACAGATAAACGTGCTGATTGGACGGAGGCGGAACGCCGGGTTGAAAAATCGGCTGGCAGCCTTGGTGGGCGCCAGCCGATTTGGGTCAGCAAGAGGGATGTCGGTCGGTTAGTTCACGGCAACCTTGTAGGCTTTGGTGCCGACGGTTACGAGCACTACGCTCTGACCGGACACTGTTGCGGTGAGCCGGGTTGCACTGGAGGCGACAACGCGGCCGGCAAGGTCGATAACGCTGATGGGCATGCCTTCGGGAGCGCTGACGGTCAGAACGCCGTTGAGGCACTCCATGGTAACGCCGTCGGCTGCGATTTCAACGATTGAGGTTCTATGGAAATCAACCTCAAACGGCTCGGTCGCACGCGATTCACCGTTGTTGTAGAGGGCCGATATACGATAGGAATACAAGCCGTTTTCTTCCGGATCATGAATCACACCATGATAATCAACCGGCATATCGGGAAGAAGCGCTCCGTTGCAATACACATTGTAGCCCGTCAGTTCGGTGTCGGCGGGCAAAATGCCGGCGGCCTGGAAGGAGAAGTCGTCGAGGAACAGAGCGTAGGAGTCATAGGAGTCGTGGAGAATGGCAAAATACTTGGTGCCGGCGGGAACGGTTACTTTGAACTCGGTCCATTCTTCGGGAACGACGCCGCTTTCGGGATAGTTCTCAACTTCGTGGAGCTGAGTGAAAGATTTAACCTGAGTGTCGGTGTCGGAAACCCAGACGGAGAAGGTTTCATGCATGCCGGAAGCAACGGTGAAGCCGCGGCCCCAGAAGGAAACGGTCTGTTCCTCGCCGGTCAGTTCGGGCGAGATGAGTAGGTTGGCATTCTGATTATCGCACGACCAGGCAACGAGCATCGACTTGCCGCTGTGGGTCGGACAGTCGGCCAGATATTCTTCAGGTACACCGGCCAGTTCGGGCGAGAAGAGCTGGTAGGCCATAGGTTCGCAACGGTATGGATTCTGAGTATCCTTAAGGAAGGTGTAGTTTTCTTCGCCGTCGAGGTCAACGAATTGGAAACCTGCGAAATCGGAGTAGGTGAAGGGTTCGTAGGCTTCATTTTCAAAGTCCTCAAACACTTCTGTAGGCTTGGTCAGATTTTCATATTCGGGATCTTTCCAATCAAGCATAATGCAGTGCCAATAGCCGTCGGAAGTCATAATCAACCCTATATCGGTCGGCATGGGCAGAGCGGAGAATTTCACAGCCACGTCTTTCTCGACTACGGCGGCAACAGTTTGCGCATCGGTTTTGGCCGAAGCAACGATGCTGACGATGTCATTGGAAAGAACCGAAGTGGGAACCGACGCCTTGGCGGTGCATAGCTTTCCGGGAGCAAGGGCTTCGATTGCAATGGGCTCGAGTTCAACGCCATCGACGCTCACTGCAATTTGGGCTGCGGTCAGCTCGTTGCGGCCGATGTTTTCAATGGTCATGCTGACGGGAATTTCCTCGCCGGCCTTGACTTCGGCAGGGATATTGGCCACGGAAACACGCAGGGCCTCGTCCTGAAGGTCGATGACGCGCAGGTTGTCGAAGGGCACGCTCCAGATGTTTTCGTCGGTGTTGTGGATTGCGCGGAGCATAACGCCGATCTGAACATACTTGGCCGACTTGTAGGGGGTGAGGTCAATGCGGGCCAGAGTCCAGTCGTCGGTGGGATTTTCCTTGAGGTCAATGGAGTGGATTGCGGTCAGTTCGCCGCCGTCGACTCCGAGTTTGGCATCGAGAACGCTGCCTTTGCCCTGATACCAGAACTCAAACACCGGGTTCTCGGCGCCTTCAAGGCTGATTTTGGTGGAGTAGAAACCATAGGAGGAGTTGATGTCGATGGGCATGAAGAGGAAGAAACCGTTGTCGGCATCCTGGGAGTTCAGATACTCGGGCTCAACGCCTTCGTCGGCATCGGAGTTGGTTTGCAGCTCGTTGTCGTAAACGGTGCCGTTCATTACCTGGCCCTGGCTTTCGGGGTCAACCACCCACATCTGCGAATAGTAGCCATCGGCATAACTTTCGCTGAAAGGCAGCATTTCGGGCTGGCCGATAACAACGATATTCGAGTTGGTTTCGAGCGAATAATAGGTTTCGTCGATACCGGCAGTTACCTGATAGGCAACAAAATCCTGCTCAACGGCGTCGGAATAGTCAAACGAAACCGAGGTTTCAGAAGTGGTTGTCAACGCCGGGTCATAGTAGGAACCGAAGGCGTCGAAAACATAGTAAACCACTTTTGAGGTGTCGACGTAGCCACCCTTTTCGCCAACTTCGCCAACCGGTTCCCACGAAAGGGTAACGGTTTTGAAATCGTCGGAAAGCACGGCCTTGACTCCGGTAACAGGCTGCGGGTTATCCATGCCGAAATACTGGTCGGTCAGCAAGGCTGCTTCGCCGGCAACATCGCCGATATAGGCAACGGCCTCAAAGCGGTTATAGCCGTTGTTGTAAACGTCGGTGGTCTCGAAGGTGTATTCGCCGCCGGGAACCACATCGGTCAGCTCGGTTTTGAAGGCCCAGTTGGTGGTTACGATAACCTTTGAGAGCTGGGTCAGCGGCTCGCCTTTGGCGTTAACTGTCGGGGCGGTATACTTAACCGTTGCCTTCAGCTCGCCCAGAGGAGCGGGAGTGACTTCGATAGAGCCCGCAGCCGCCGGAATGATATCGGGAGTGCTCTGCTTAATCGAGAAGTTGCAGATTTTCGGAGTGCCGGAATTGACTCTTTCCGAAGTGCAATGGAAGCCGAAATAATAATTTCCGGTTTCATCAACCGAGAACTGAGCTTCGCGTTTGGTAAATACCTTATTGTTATACGGAAAAGCATGTTCGGCAATAACGGTCAGGGTCATGCCCTCGACCGAACGCACAGTGCCGGCATAGAGGCCGAGCTTGTCTTCCGTTTTACTGAGGGTCATGTCTTCCTCATAGGAAACAGTATATTCCTTGCCGGCTTCCAGATAAACGGCAGGTGAGATCAACCAGTCGTCGGCCGCAGCAACGTCGCCGGAGTTCGGAGGCATACATACCGAATAGGAGTTGAAACCGCCCGGTTTCCAGGTGCGGGTGTCGTTGTTGGCATCAATAACCAGATAGTCCGTAACTTCGGTGTTCTTGCCCAAAGTGTGGGTGAACGGCACGGCAATACCCGTTTCCGAATCGGCATCGGCAGCCCGGCGAACCGCCTGGCGCTGCGCCACCCTGACGCTCTCGGAGCTGAGCGCCTTCATCTGACGGCCAACGCCCACCGTGCGCTGCGGAAGCGTTGCGCTCCCGGCAAACACAGCCGAGGCCATCATAGCAAAGAGTAACAATTTCTTCATTGCAAAACAAGTGATAATTAGGTTATAATGATTATTTAGTGTACTTAGGCCACGAATAATGAACCGCAAATATACAAAAAAACTTCCAACCTAAACAAAATATCGATTAGTATTTGCAAAAAACGGATTAAAGTTGTAACTTTGCAGCGTTGACCGCTTTGCAGAAGCCCGGTCGTGGGTTTAGCGGGTGGGCAATGACATATTTTTTATAGGAAGCGTTTATCAAACGCTCTTTCTTGGCTTGTTGGAACCTGGAAAACTTCAATTGCAGTCAAGGATGAGACGACGATAGATGCCTATTGTGGATATGTATAGGCTGCAACAAACGCGCGAGCGTTAAGTGTTGTCATATATATTCTGCGTAAGGCTTCTGCGTTGTCCGTTCTACTGCAATGGGCAATCCAGGGCCTCAACAAGCGGAACGGGCAACAGATACAGACCTTGCGCTTTTTATTTTTATTCACACATAAAGGCCAATGAGATAGGTCCGGCGGCACGTACTTTTTTATGAAAATGCTAAAAAATGGTTTAACCTGATTGCCGCCATCATGCTTTCAGTCGGCAGTCTGTCCCTGTTGTCATGCGGCGGTGAAAAACCCGACCCTGACGAACCGCAAGTATTAAAGGTCAACCCGACGTCGATTTCAATGCTTGCAACCGCAAACGCCTCCGTAACCGTTTCGATTACCAGCACCGACAGCTGGACCATTACCGAGCGCCCCGACTGGGTCAACCTTTCGTCAACATCGGGCAACGGCAACACCTCGGTAGTCATTACCGCCCTGACAGCCAACGAAACCTCCAAGCCGCGCACCGGCATGTTGACCGTGACTTCCGGCGAACTCAGTGCCATAGTTGAGTTGACTCAGCTTGCCGGCCTGCAGAGCGGCTGCGAAGTCATCGTTGTTGATGAAGTGATTATGTTCAACAGCGCCACCTTCAAACTCGACTTCGGTTCCAAAGCGTCATATTTCTACGGCGGCTACTTCCCGGCTTCCAGCGCCGGATGGTCTGACGCCCGAATAGTTGCTGCGCTGGAAAACAGCGAACCGGAAAATGCAGAATCTGACATGTATTATAGCACAGGTGAAGATTTGGTGCGCAACACTTCCTATATTTATTGTTTCGTCGCATATGATGCCAACGGCAATCGCGGCGATGTTGTGCGTCGCGCATTCACCACACCTGCTCCTGACCCCACCAAGAGCCCGCGAGTTTACCTTAAAGAGTTCTCATGCGAAGACTGGCGCTGGGTATGGCTTACAGAGAAAAACGCAACAACTACCGACTACTTTATGATTTCCGTTTCCGGCGATTGGGCGCCTACCTATTACTATGCTCCCACTTCATTGATTGGAATGATTATTAAAGATACTGCTGACTATGATAACTCATACATCAACGGCCAATATTGGCAGAGAGTAAGAACCGAAGATGAAAAATACATCTATGTCGCCACCTGGGCACGCAGAGAGCAGAAGTGGAGCGACGTGATTACCGACGCTATTTATAATTCTCCCGACGTATCACCCATTTCTGCCCCTCAAAAGAGGACACAGGCCGCAAAGAAATCCGGCAAACCGACAGTTCTCTACAGCAAAGAGCGCATGGAACTGATGAACGCTGCTAAAATCACCAAACTCCAATAAAACACACACAATTCCCGCCTGCTTTTCCTCAAAATCAGGCACCCAAGAAACTGCACCGTGTTGGTGCAGTTTCTTTTTTGATTAGCGGGCGAGGGCGGAGAGGAGGGCGGATTTGTAGAGGGAGTGGTCGCGGAGGTCGGGGCGGGCGGCGGCGTGGCCGTTGCGGTCAACAAGAATGTAGAATGGAATGCCGTCAACATTGAAGCGCTCGCAAATGGCGCGCCATTGGTCCTGGTCGACCTGATAGTGAATGCCCTTGATTTCGGGAATCATTTGCAGATACTTTGCTTTAGGCGAGGTCTGATTGGCAATGTAGATCCAAACTATGTCGTCGCTGCTAAGGTCGCCGCTCTTTTCCGGCTCATTTTCCTTCAGGGCGGCGCGACAGGGGCCGCACCAGGTATTCCAGAGGTCAACCATAACAACCTTGCCTTTATGGGGTGCAACGATAGCGTCAAACACGTTATCGGCCGACACTTCGGGGGTCGGAGTTACCAGCGCAGCCTCGGTCAGCTCCGCTATGCGGGCTTTCATTGCGGCATTGTGGGCTGAGAGTTCGGCGGCTAAAGGGGCGGGCAGGTTCAGAGAGGCGAGCGCCTGAGCATCGAGCTGACCGCTTTCGGCGGCGGCGTAGGCAACATTATAGTCCTTCAGAGTGTTGAGCATACCGGCATCGACTCCGGCGCTTTCCCAAAGGTCGGTGAAGTTAACGACCATGCTCCCGCCCAGCTCATCGGAGAGAATCAGGTCCGGATTATTGAAGTCTATAACCGCGGCTATGGCCTTGATGTTTTCGGGCGAGAGCTCGCAGTTGATGCTGTCGGCCGGAACAGGCGAATTCCAGCCGTGGGTGTTATAATAGTTTCTTTCGAGCCAGTTGCGGGCGCCGGCTGCTGCAAAAATCAGCTCGCCGTCGAGCAGGGCCTTGTTGTAGCGGCGGTCGCTGTCGGTCAGGTCAGCAACGGCGTTGAGCGAATCGGTGAGGGCACGATATTTGTTGAGAATATATGCCGTATAGGCATCGCCGTCCATATGGTAGTCGCCGAATTCGCCGGTATAGAGATCCATGCCGGCCCGACGGGTCAGGAGCGGATAGAGGCCGTCGGTGTAGATATTGCGATATTCCTTGTCAGGGCTGATGAAGGCTTCGCCGTCGCGTGTCTGCATATTCCAGATGCCGCTTTTGTGAGTGTCGAGATAAACGTTGAGAGTTTCGCCTGGAGCCGCGATAAACATCCCGCCGATGTTGACTCCGCCGTTGAGAAGGATAGGCAGAATCTCGGCGGGCGCAGAAAGCGAAAGTTTCAAAACTGCATTACCATTTTCGTCGACTTCTACATCGGGCTGGTCCAGACCGACCTGACCGTGAAGCGTGTTGGCGGCCCACGAAAGGCGGTTGCCCATTTCGGGCTTATAGCCGAGAATATGGAAGTTAATTACCGTTGAGTCGCCATAGGCCAGCATATTTTCGGGGAGAGAGCGGTTATTTTTGAGCGCTGCCGAAGGCACCTGACTGCGGTTCATATCATGGGAGGCTTTGCCGGTCAGGTCAACATTCCAGAGCGCCCAACCGTCGGCCGTTCCTTCCGAAAAATCAAGGCTCTTTGCATTGGCCGGAATGGCAGGAAAGGTCATGGTGAAGCGAATCACCGCCGAGTCCGGCATAGTCACCTGCTCGCCGGCTTCGATGCCGCTAATGGCCGACATGGGGTAGCTGACACCGTCGACAGCGATCTGACACGTAGAGGCAAGTCGAATCCAATAGCCGGGCCGGAAGTTAACGACGGCATCGATAATCGTTGCCGAGTCGGTCAGCACGATTCTTTCGAAGCTCATAGACTGAGTGTTGGCGGCACCAATCATGGGGCGCTCAACTTCACCCCGGTTCGAGAAACTGCTGCACGAGGCAAATGCCATGAGAATCAGCGAGGACACCACAAAGAGCAATAGATTTTTCATAATCAAATAGTTAAAACGTTGTTCATAACTCAAGCCAGCGGAAGCTGGATGCGGAAAGTAGTTCCGCGGTTGGGCTCCGAGGATTTAACGAAAATGTGGCCGTGGTGATAGTCGTCGACTATACGCTTGGCCAGCGTGAGCCCCAGGCCCCAGCCGCGTTTTTTGGTGGTATAGCCGGGGTTGAAAATTGTTTTGAAATCCTTGCGGGCAATGCCCTTGCCGGTGTCGGCCACTTCAACAACGGCATCCGGGCCCTCAACAAAGGTCGTAATGTCAA
Source organism: uncultured Bacteroides sp. (assembly GCA_964508865.1). Taxonomy (GTDB): domain Bacteria; phylum Bacteroidota; class Bacteroidia; order Bacteroidales; family Muribaculaceae; genus UBA3263. Next base: position 9,188 of record CAZDVP010000015.1, read on the forward strand.
TGGCGCCATGGCCTTCCATAGCGTCGACGGCATTTTTGATGAGGTTTTCGAGCACCCACGCGAGCAGGTCGGTTGAAAGACGCACTCTCATCGGCTCCGGCCAGAGGCTAAGGGTCAGCTTGACGCCGGCCGATATGCGGGTGCGCATATAGTCGACCGAGCGCTCAACGACCGCGTTCAAATCTTCAGGCTCCATTACCGGTGGCGAACCGATTTTTGAGAAGCGCGAGGCAATGACGTTGAGGCGGTTAACGTCCTTATTCATTTCGGCCGCGACTTCGGGGTCAACGCCGTAGCCGGGCAGCATCTCAACCCAGGCCATGAGCGAGGAAATGGGAGTTCCGAGCTGGTGGGCGGTTTCCTTCGACAGGCCAACCCAAACCTTGTTCTGCTCGGCGCGCTTGGTTGCCGAAACGGCATAGTAAACAACGAAGATAAAACCCGCCATAACGGCCAACTGCACGTAGGGATACCAGCTCAGGCGCCTGAGCAGTAGCGAGTCCTCATAGTAGAGATGCTGATTCACGCCCGGGGCTATGACTATAGTTATGACGTTTTCCGACTTTTTCAGGTGGTCGAGGTGGCTGCGCAGAAACTTTTCGTTCTCGGCAGTGAGTTCCCAGGGGGGCAGAGTGTCGTTGCTTTCGGGGAGATTAAAATTCAGGTGGTCGAGAATCCGGTCGTTGTCGTCGACCAGAATTACCGGAATGGTTGAGTTCCCCTTGATAATCGAAAGGAGAAAATCGAGGTTGGTCGACGAATCGGCCGCAGCGATTTCGCGCGTGGCGTCGGCCCAGATTTGCATGCGGGCGCGCTCCTGGGCCGACAGGTCCTTGACCAGCCGGTCGCTGACGAGCAAAAACGCGGCCACCACGGCAACCGTGGCCAGCATGAAGGCCAGAGTGCCGCGGCGGCGAATGTCGTAGAGGTTAGGCATTGGCTATTGCGTCGGCAATGCGCTGCATTTCGTCGGCCGGAATCTGGCGCTTGGGGGCGCGGAAATCCATGTCGGCCTCGGTTTGGAGCGGAACCAGGTGGATGTGGGCGTGGGGCACTTCCATGCCCAAAACGGCCACTCCGACGCGCTGGCAGGGAATTGCCTTTTTGACTTTCAGGGCAACCTTGCGCGCAAACTCCATCAGGTCGGCATATTCCTCGGCCGACAGGTCGAACAGATAGTCAACCTCGCGGCGGGGAATCACCAGCACATGGCCCGGAGCCATGGGGTTGATGTCGAGGAAAGCGAAGTGGCGGTCGTCGGCGGCTACCTTATATGAAGGAATCTCGCCGGCAGCGATGCGTGAAAAAATCGAAGCCATCAGATTGCGATTTCAACGATTTCGAACTTCATAACGCCGGCAGGCACCTTGATATCCACAACGTCGCCGAGCTTATGGCCGAGCAGGCCCTGGGCAATGGGGGTGGAAGTGCCGATTTTTTTCTCCTTGAGGTTGGCTTCGGAGTCGGCAACGATGGTATATTCGGCAACAGCACCATTGGCGTGGTTTTTGATTTTCACGCGGTTCATGATCTGAACCACTTCGGTGTTGAGCTTGCTTTCGTCGATGATGCGGGCATTGGCCACAAGGTCCTTCAGCTGGGCGATTTTCATTTCCAGCAGGCCCTGAGCCTCTTTGGCGGCGTCGTATTCGGCGTTTTCCGAAAGGTCGCCTTTGTCGCGCGCTTCGGCAATAGCGGCAGAAATGCGGGGGCGTTCAACGGATTCCATGAAGGCGATTTCCTCCATTTTTTTCTTGTATCCGTCTTTGGTCATGTAAGTTATAGCCATGATGAAAGGGTTGGTTTAGGTTTTTCAATGATAGTAAAAAAATGAATCTCGCGGCGGTTGGCCGTCGAGACCCTTCTGGGCAAGCGGACACCGCAGAGGCATCCGTTGTTGCCCGCAAAGTTACGCAAAAAACTTTAAATACGAAAAGTTTTGCTCAATTATTTTATGAGTTCGCGCAGAGTGGTGTAGAAAGCAGGGTCCTCACCGATAGTGGTGTTGCGCACCTTGCCTTCGGGGTCGATTATCAGTTTGGTCGGGAAACCGCGCAGCGAGTAGTCCTTGATAATCTTTTCGTAGTTTTCGGTGTCGGCCCAGACGTTGGTCCAGGGGAGTTCATATTTTTTCAGGGCTGCGAGCCATTGCTCCTTAGAGTCGCGGCAGGCAACTCCGACAAAGGCAACCTTATCGCCCAGCTGGGCATAGTTTTCCTTCATCTGAGGGAAGCCTTTGATGCACCAGCCGCACCATGAGCCCCAAAAGTCAAGAACTACCCATTTGCCGCGGAAGTCGGAGAGTTTCACCGTTTTGCCCGCAGCATCGGGCAATGCGAATTCGGGAGCGGGGTCGCCGTTGGGAATGCCCGGAGCCATGTTTTGGGCGCATGCACCCATAGCTACTGAAAGGCAGAGGGTTATCAGAGTCAAAAGTTTTTTCATAATTCTAACGGTTTAGATGTTGTTACTCAGATTATAAACGGAATTATGGCCTTTTGGTTCAGCGGGCCGAACTCGCGGTTATAGCGCGCGTTGATTTTCAGTGCGCGCGGAGCGAGGTTTGCGAAGGTCCAGAGGGCGAACACAGCGCCGGCCCAGCTCCAGGTCAGAATGGCAAATCCGACCCATTCCATAAACTCGCCCAGATAGTTGGCCGAAGTTACGAAGCGGAACATTCCGCCGCGCGGAAGATAATGGCGGGTGTCGCCCGGCTTGCGCAGGTTGCGGATAATATGGTCGCTGTGCAGATTAGTGGCCATGCCCCAGAAGAAAATCAGCGTGCCCAGAATAAACTGCCATGAGCAGAGCCACGAAGCAGGATAGCGCTCGGGCGAGCTCACATAGAAAATCCAGCCGCCCTGCATCAGCGCATTGAGCGAGTTAAAAAGCACACCCATCAGCATAATGGCCAGGGGCATGCGGCTCTTGCCCTTCATCATCAGCGGGAAAATAAACGACCGCTGGAAATAATGGAGCTCAAAAATCAGAAACATGGCCAGCGGAGCAGCCTCGGCGCGGCGCGGCGAGAGCAAACACAAAACCAGCATGATAATGAACACCGGCGCTTCCATCAGAACCCAGCCGAGTTTGTTATTGACCGAAGGGCCCCATTTCGGGGTATATGCAATGCCATAGCCGGCCTCCACTTTCAGCAGAGCCAGAAACACAACAACGGCCGTTGCGGCCATTATCCAGAGGAATACCTCAAAGTTATGCGGTTGAAAAAGAAAGAAATCCATATTGCCCGCAAATTTACGCAAAAATTTCCAGCCGACCAAACCACCTAATTTTTTTCACTAATTAGGTTTGGGTTTCGGAAAAAATTCTTAAATTTGCCACATTATAGAACCGATTATGACACAACAGACCCCACCGACCATTGACATTCAGGAAGAAGACCGCATGATTGAAGCCGAGTTTCAAGACGTGCTCCATGGCTATCTGAACTCCAATCATCGCAAAAAGGTTGAAATCATAGAGCGGGCTTTCCGCTTCGCGAAGTCGGCCCACGCCGGAGTGCGCCGGCGCAGCGGCGAGCCGTATATCCTCCACCCTATCGCGGTTGCGCGCATCGCCTCCCAGGAAATAGGCCTGGGCTCAACGAGCATATGCGCCGCGCTGCTCCACGACGTTGTTGAGGACACCGACTACACCGTTGAGGATATCCGCTCGAACTTCGGCGACAAAATCGCCCAGCTGGTCGAGGGGCTGACAAAGATTTCGGGCGGCATTTTCGGCGAGCACGCTTCAGCTCAGGCCGAAAACTTCCGCAAGCTGCTGCTGACCATGAACGACGACATCCGCGTGGTGCTCATTAAAATGGCCGACCGCCTCCACAATATGCGCACCCTCGGCTCCATGGCTCCGAACAAGCAATATAAAATCGCCGGCGAAACACTCTATATCTACGCGCCGCTGGCCCACCGCCTCGGCCTCTTTGCCATTAAAACCGAGCTTGAAGACCTGAGCTTCAAATATGAGCACCCAACGGCCTACCAGAAAATCGCCGACCAAATCGAGGCAACCGAGCGCAAGCGCCGCATGATTTATGAGGACTTCGCCGCGCCAATCAATGCCAAACTGACCGAGCTGGGAATCAGCTTCCAGGCAAAATACCGCCTCAAGAGCGTTTACAGCATCTGGCGCAAAATGGAAACCAAAAAGATTCCGTTCGAGGAGGTCTATGACCTCTACGCCATGCGCATTATTTTCAAGAGCCCCGACCCCGCCCACGAAAAGGAACTGAGCTGGCGAATCTATTCGGCAATCACCGATATCTATAAGCTCCACCCCGACCGCACCCGCGACTGGATCAGCGTTCCGAAAGCCAACGGCTACCAGGCGCTGCACCTGACCGTTATGGGCGCCGACGGCAACTGGGTTGAAATTCAGATTCGCTCGGAGCGAATGGACGACATTGCCGAACGCGGTTTTGCCGCCCACTGGAAATATAAGGACGGCGAAGGCGACGAAGAAACCGAACTGAGCCAGTGGCTTGAAACCATCAAGGATATTCTCGAAAGCCCCGAGCCGAGCGCTCTGGACTTTCTGGACACCGTGAAACTCAATCTTTTCGCCAACGAAATCGTTGTTTTCACCCCCAAAGGCGAGCCAATCACCATGCCGGCCAAAGCCACGGTTCTCGACCTGGCCTTTACGCTCCATTCGCAGCTGGGAACCCACTGCATAGCCGGCAAGGTGAACCACAAGCTGGTTGCGCTGTCGACCCCGCTCGAAAGCGGCGACCAGGTGGAAATCATCACCTCGCAGGCCCAGCAGCCGCAGGCCGAATGGCTGAACTTCCTGGCCACGGCCAAAGCGCGCACCAGCCTGCGCCAGGCCCTGCGCCGCGACCGCCAGCCGCTGATTGACCGCGGCCGCGCAATGTTCGACGAAGCCTGCCTGAAAGCGGGCATCGAAGAGAGCAACGAGCTTTTCACCAAGCTGATGGGGCGCTACCACGTTAACTCGCGCGAGGACGTTTACATCGGCATTGCAAACGGCGAAATCGACCCCACCGAAACAATCGAAAGCCTCCGCAAGGCCGCCAAGCCCTCAGGAGCCGCTGCCCAGACCTCGGCGCTGTTCAAGAAACTGCTCAACCCGTTTGGCCCGGCAAAGAAAAAGCCGATGGACAAATGGAAGGCCGACGACGAGGAAGTTGCCATCAACGTCAAGGAAACCTATATTCTCCACACCAAAGAGGGCAAGGAAAACTACCGGCTGGCAGAGTGCTGCAACCCGATTCCGGGCGACGACGTTATGGGCTTCATTGAAGACGACGGAACGGTTACGGTTCACTCGCTGACCTGCCCGCGCGCCGCGCTGCTGAAAGCGACCTATGGCCACCGCATTCTGATGACCCGCTGGGAGCAGAGCGCCGAAAGCCGCTTCAAGGCCGAGGTGCAGCTCGAAGGCATTGACCGCCGCGGCATACTCCAGGAAATCAGCGCCATTGTTAGCGGAGTGCCAAACATTGACCTGCGCGAATTTGCCATCGAAGCGACCAACGAGGTGTTCACCGGACATCTGGTCGTCAAGGTGTCGGACACGCAGGCGGTCGATGCCCTCTGCTCCCAACTCAAAAAAATCAACGGTGTAACCGCCGCAACCCGAATTTGACATGAGCAAAAAGACTCTCTACACTTCCCAGATTCTGATTCTTCTGCTCGGAGTGGCATTAGTCGTTTGGCTGCTGCCGCGCCACTCGGCTTCGAGCTATATCTATCAGGTCAACCGCCCCTGGAACTACCAGCTGCTGACCGCGCCGTTCGACCTGCCGATTCGTCCAGACTCGGTGAGCGCCCAGGCTGCCATCGACTCGATTAACCGCACTTTCGTGCCGGTCTACAAGCGCCAGGCTTCGGTCGACGAAAACGTGCGCTCGCGGTTCACCAAAGCCATCAACGCGGTCAACGTTTCAGCTTCGACCCGCTCGCAGCTCAATTCGCGCCTGCGTCAGGTCTATGCCGACGGCATTGTTGACGAGGAGGTCTTCAACAGCATTTCAACCGGGCGGCTGCCGGCGGTGAGAGTCGTTAGCGGCAACTCGCTGACCCGCAAGTCGACCGCGCAGCTGCGCTCGCCGCGCCGCGCCTACGAGTGGATCAAGGAGCAGCTTCCGAGCGACGAAGCCGGCTATGCAATCGAACAGTCGAAACTCGCCTCGCTGCTGACGCCAAACGTGGTGCTCGACACCGTCATGTCGGCCCGACTGCTGAGCGACCTGAAGCAGCGCGCAACCGCCCCGATCGGCGTTATCCAGCAGGGCGAACGCATAATCGACCGCGGCGAAGTGGTCACCCCGCAACTCTACACCATTCTGCAAACCTACGAAACCATGCAGGCCGAGCGCGGCAACGGCGCCGACGGCAACAGCTTCTATGCCTGGCTGGCCAAGAGCCTGTTTGTTGGCATAATGTTCACTCTGTTAGGGGTGTTTCTCTACTATTTCCGTCGCCGGCTCTGGCGCCAGCCAAAGGTGGTGGCCTTTCTGGTAGGGCTGGTTACGGGGTTCTGCATTTTCGCGTTCATCATGTCGAACAGCTTCGACATGGGGCTCTACATAGTTCCGTTCTCCATGGTGGCGATAATGATTATCGTTTTCTTCGACGGGCGCACGGCCATGTTCACCACTTTGGTGACCACGCTGCTCTGCTCGGTTATCGCCCACTTCCCCCTGGAGTTCATAGCCATGCAGTTCGCCGCGGCCTCCATAGCCATTAACTCGCTTAAGGAACTCAGCCGGCGCTCCCAGCTACTGCGCACCGCGCTGCTGGTTTATCTGGGCTACGCGCTGACCTACCTTTCAATCAACGTTATGCTGACCGGCAACTTCTCGTCGCTGACTCCGCGCATGTTCGGTTTCCTGGCAATCAACGTGGTGCTGGTTTCGTTTGCCTACGTGCTCGTGTTCATTTTCGAGCGCTGGCTCGGCTTCACGTCAACGGTGGGCCTGGTTGAGCTGAGCGACATCAACCACCCGCTGCTGCGCGAGCTCTCGCGCGAATGTCCCGGAACGTTCCAGCACGCCATGGGTGTCAGCAATCTTGCCGCCGAGGCAGCGTCGAAACTCGGGGCCAACGTGCAGCTGATTCGAGCCGGCGCGCTCTACCACGACATAGGCAAAATCCAGAATCCGGCCTTCTTCACCGAAAATCAGCATGGCGTCAACCCCCATAGCGCCATTGACCCGGAGCAGAGCGCCCGCATAATCATCAACCACGTTTCCGACGGCCTGCGTCGCGCCGAAAAGGCCAACCTGCCCGGAGCCATACGCAGGTTCATTGCCGAGCACCATGGCCATGGCATGGCCCGCTATTTCTACGTAACTTCATGCAATAACCACCCCGGCGAAACCGTTGACCCGGCGCCCTATACCTATCCCGGGCCGAATCCGTCGACCGTTGAGAGCTCCATTCTGATGATGGCCGATGCGGTCGAGGCAGCTTCGCGCTCGCTGACCAACTATTCGCCTGAAGCTATCAGCGGCCTGGTCAACAAAATCATAGACACTCAGGTTGCCGAAGGGCTCCACAACGACTCGCCCCTGGCGTTCCGCGACGTAAAGACAATTAAGGAATCGTTTATTCAGCGCCTGCAAACGATTTATCACTCACGCATTGCCTATCCCGAAAAGAAATGACCCGGCCTCAGCTCACAAAAGAACTGCTCGACGACGCAACGCCCATGCGTCTGATTCTGCGCGTGGCCCCGCGGAGCCTCTCGGCCCTCATTGTCGGCCCTGAAAGTATCGACCCGACGGTGATTGCCCACACCGAGGAGCTGACCGACGGATCGGTTAAGGCGCTGGAAAATGCGGTTTACGACAATCCGCTGCTGCTGAGCGATTTCGATGCCATCGACATTATCATTGCAACGCGCAACTTCTTTCTGTTTCCGCCAAGCGCCGCCGAGCTGCTCGACGACATGGCCGCAGCCATGCTCCCCGACATCAGCGCCGAGCGCGAAATCATGGCCGAAACCATTGCCGACGGCGGACCCGCCATTGGCTACGCAGTCGATGCCGACCGGCTGAACTTTTTGCGGCGAACGTTCAGCTGCGCCCGCTTCCACCATTCGCTGGCAGTTGCCGGCCGCCTGCTCGGCGGCTTCGCTCCGGGCTTCTACGCGCTGGTCAACAGCCCCGGCGACCTGATGCTCCTTTCGGTTCAGGCCGACTCGTCGCTGCGCTACCTCAACGCCCCCGAGGCCTTCGGCGCCAACGATTGCGCCTACCATATTCTCGCAGCCGCCGAAAACCGGGAGCCGATAACCCTGATGTGTGTCGACCAGGAACTTCAGGCCTCAATAACCGACACGATAACCAAAGTCAAACCCTCGTCGAACATTCTGCCTCCCCAACTGCCCGAGCCGCTGCTGAACCTGCGGCGCCAGGCCCCGCAGGCTGCGTTCGACTCGCTATTCATCACCGCCCTATGAGAATTATACGCGGAAAATTCGGCCGCCGTCGCTTCGACGTGCCCACCAACATAACAGCCCGCCCCACAACCGACTTCGCGCGCGAAAATATTTTCAACGTACTCGAAAACTACCTGGACTTCGACGGCATCAGCGCCATTGACCTCTTTGCCGGTACCGGCGCCATTTCGCTGGAAATGGTGAGCCGCGGCGCAGCCTCGGTCGTTGCGGTTGAAAAAGCCCCCACCCAGTTCCGGTTCATCGAAAAAGTGCGCCAGCAGCTCAATTGCTCGGAGCTCACCGTTGTGCGCGGCGATGCCTTGAAATACATTGAAAGCACGGTTTCGCCCGTCGACCTGATTTTTGCCGATCCGCCCTACGATATGGAAAACTTCGGCCAGGTGCCCGAAACCATTCTCAGCTCCGGCGCCTGCGGCGAAAAAACCATAGTGGTTGTTGAGCACTCCAAGCAGCGCGACTTCTCGGCCCTGCCCGAATTCCGCCAGCATCGCGCCTACGGCTCAGTTAACTTTTCAATCTTCTGCAAATCAGAACTCTAAATGAAAGAGTATAGCCCCGAATATCTGCAACACATTCGCCAGATTATTGCCGAAGGCGATGTGGCGGCAGCGCGCCGCGAACTCGACGAGCTCCACCCCGCCGACATTGCCGAGCTCTATCAGGACCTGGACATCGAACAGGCCGAGTTCCTCTATAAGCTGCTCGACGAAGAAACCGCCGCCGACCTGCTGCTCGAGCTCGACGAAGACGAACGCCATAAACTGCTCGAAGCCCTGCCAAACGACGTCATTGCCAAACAGGTGGACCATATGGACACCGACGACGCCGCCGACCTGCTGCAGGAACTTGACAAAGAAGACCGCGACGAAGTGCTCGCCTCGCTCGACGACGTTGAGCAAGCCGGCGACATCATCGACCTGATGAAATATCCGGAAAACACCGCCGGCTCGCTCATGTCGAAGGAAATGATCGTGGTCAACGAAAACTGGTCGATGCCCGAATGCATCAAAGAAATGCGCCTTCAGGCCGAAGACCTCAACGAGATATACTACGTCTACGTCGTTGACAACGACGAGCGCCTGCGCGGCATACTTCCGCTGAAAAAAATGCTGACCCACCCCTCGGTCAGCAAAATCAAACACGTAATGGAGGCCGACCCCGCCTCGGTCAAAACCGACACCGACCTCGACGAAGTGGCCCAGGACTTCGAAAAATATGACCTTGCGGCCATGCCCGTTGTCGACGCAGTCGGCCGCCTGGTCGGGCAGATAACCTTCGACGACGTCATGGACACCGTTCGCGAAAGCGCCGAACGCGACTACCAGCTGGCTTCAGGTCTTAGCTCCGACATTGAAACCGACGACTCCTGGTTCGCCCAGACCAAAGCCCGCCTGCCCTGGCTCCTCATCGGCATTGCCGGCGGCATCTGCAACTCCGTTATTCTCGGCAACTTCGAAGCCGGCTTCGCAACCAACCCCGCAATGGCCCTGTTCATTCCCCTGATCGGTGGCACCGGCGGCAACGTCGGCATCCAGTCGTCGGCAATCGTGGTTCAGGGCCTGGCCAACGGCTCGCTCGACCTCCGCCACGCCTCCAAGCAGATTTTCAAGGAAATCGGCGTTGGCCTGCTCAATGCAACCATCATAGCCGCCGTTGTGTTCATCTACAACTGCTTCCGCCTCGGCGCCACCCAGGTAACCACCATAGCAGTGGCCCTGAGCCTCTTTGCCGTAGTGATTTTTGCCAGCGTGTTCGGCACCTTCGTGCCCCTAACCCTCGAAAAATTCAAAATCGACCCCGCCCTCGCCACCGGCCCCTTCATCTCCATCACCAACGACATCATCGGCATGGTCATCTACATGACCATCTCCGCCGCCCTCCTCTCCGCCTTCGGCCTCACCATCTAAACCCGAGGGGAAATTACCTTGTTTAGGGTATTGCGGGAAAGGCGGGAAATAGCGAACTTTGCAGTCGATAAAGTTAAAAAATTATGAGATTGAACGAACTCCCTGAGGGACATGAGGCGTACGTGGTCAAGATTCTTGGCCACGGCGCTTTTCGTAAACGACTGACTGAAATGGGTTTCGTGCGTGGCAAACTTGTGCGCAAGGTGCTTTCCGCGCCGATGAAGGACCCTGTTAAATATTCTATTCTGGGCTATGAGGTTTCGCTGCGCCGCTCGGAGGCGGAGCTGATCGAGGTGGTGGAGGCTTCGGAAGCGCAACTGAGCCAGCGGGCGGAGGTGCAGCCGTCGACCGACCCGAATGAAACCGACGAGCTGCTGCCGGAGGCCCATAACGGTCCGGCCCGCGAAATCAACATTGCCCTGATCGGCAACCCCAACTGCGGCAAGACCTCTATGTTTAACTCGCTGAGCGGCGCAACGGAGCATGTTGGCAACTATTCGGGAGTTACGGTCGAGGCCAAAAAGGGCTCGTTCAGCTATGGCGGCTACAGATTTAATATCGTTGACCTGCCCGGCACCTATTCGCTGGCGGCTTATTCGCCCGAGGAGCTCTACGTGCGCCGCTATCTGGCGTCGGAAACGCCGGATGTTATAGTGAACGTCGTTGTGGCCTCGAATCTGGAGCGGAATCTGTTTCTGACCACCGAGCTTATCGACATGGACCGCTCCATGGTTGTTGCGCTCAACATGTTCGATGAGCTGCAGGAGTCGGGCGCACGCCTTGACTATGAATTGCTCGGCGCCATGACCGGAGTGCCGATGGTTCCAACGGTCAGCAAAACCGGCCAGGGGCTCAACGAGCTGCTCGACTGCGTTATCCGCGTTTATGAAGGCCGCGAGCCGAAGGTGCGCCATATCCACATTGCCCTTTCCGACGACCTGCGCGACGCCATGGACCCGATCAAGGCCTTAATCAAGTCTGACACGGCCATTGCGCCGAAATTCGCCGCACGCTACCTGGCCCTGAAGTTTCTCGAAGGCGACTCGGAGGTCGACGCCATGTTTGCCGACCACCCGCAGTATCAGAAAATGGCGGAGCTGCGCGAGGCCGGACGACAACTTATCGAGCAGCGCACGCAGCAGGACATAGCCTCGGTCGTTGCGGCCGAAAAATATGGCTTCATCGACGGCGCACTGGCCGAAACCATGACCGGCGAGCGGCGCTCGTCAACGCGCTCCACCTCTATTATAGATGCGTTCGTAACCAACCGACTGTTTGGCATTCCGCTGTTTATGGGCATAATGTTCCTGATTTTCTGGCTCACGTTTCAGGTCGGCCAATATCCGATGGACTGGATTGAGAGCGGCGTTGACTGGCTCTCGGGGCTCGTTGGCGACTATATGCCCGAGGGCCCGCTCAAAGACCTGCTGGCCGACGGCATCATCGGCGGCATCGGTTCGGTAATCGTTTTTCTGCCCAACATTCTGATTCTCTATGCGTGCATCTCTTTTATGGAAGACTCGGGCTATATGGCGCGCGCGGCGTTCATCATGGACCGCTCCATGCACCATATCGGTCTGCACGGCAAGAGCTTCATTCCGCTGCTGATGGGATTCGGCTGCAATGTTCCGGCCATTATGGCTACCCGCGCCATTGAAAGCCGCTCGTCGCGCCTGATAACCATTCTGATCAATCCGTTCATGAGCTGCTCGGCGCGCCTGCCGATTTATGTGCTTCTCATAGGCACTTTCTTTTCAACGCACGCAGCGCTGGTCTTTTTCGGCATCTACGCCTTAGGCGTTCTGGCGGCCATGCTCACCGCGCGATTGCTGCGCCGCTTCGTGTGGAAAGTCGACGAAACGCCCTTCGTTATGGAGCTGCCCCCCTATCGCGTGCCGACGGCCAAGGCCATAGTGCGCCACACCTGGTCGAAAGGCGAGCAGTATCTGCGCAAAATGGGCGGCATAATTCTGGTTGCCTGCATCATAGTCTGGGCGCTGAACTATTTCCCGCTCCAGGGCGACTCCTATCTCGAAATGCTCGGCAAATTCCTCGCCCCGGTCATGGAGCCGATCGGCATGGGCTGGCGCGCAACTGTGGCCGCCATAGCCGGCATTCCGGCCAAGGAGATTATCGTGAGCACCTTAGGTGTGCTCTACAGCGGCAACGAAGCAGTGGCCGACAGCGCCCTGGGGCCGCGCCTGGCAGCCGACTTCTCGGCCGCATCGGCGTTGGGTTTCCTGGTGTTCGTGTTGCTCTACTGCCCCTGCGTTGCAACCCTCGCGGCCATTGCGCGCGAAACGCGCTCATGGCGCTATGCGGCCTTCAGCGCCGTTTACAACACCGCGCTGGCGTGGATCATGGCCTTCATAGTTTACCGCATAGCCCTGCTCTTTTAGCGCAGCAGCTCGTGGAGCACTGCGGGCGACTTTAGCCCGGTCAGCGGCGCATAGTGGAGCGAATAATACTCCAGCATCCGCTCCAACGCCGCGCGCCGCTCGGCGGCTGAAAAGCGGAAACGGCTCTGATTGTCCCAGCTCATGCGGAGCAGACGCGCCGCCGCAGCCGACTCCGCGACCGACAGCGAATGGCCATGCAACGCCGCCGACCGGCGGAAACAGCCGTCGACCATGTCGAAAAGCATTCCCGGGCGATAATCGCCGCCGTCGGGTTCTATGCCCAGCAGCGCCGAGAGCCCGCGCAGGAACATCAGCCCGAAGTTGGCCACTGCGGTTTGCGGGCTGTTGAGCCGCTCAACAGCCGCCTCTATATAATAATATGTGTTGGCATCCGCATCGGCCTGGCGCAGCAGAGTCTGGAGCACTTCGGCAATAAACATTGCCATAGCCGACCGCTCGGGCGACATCAGAATAGTGTGCATAAGCACCTTTGCGCGCGGCTCGCGAAAGGTGTGGAGCTCCTTTCCGGGGCGAATCGAGGCCTCGACCTCAAGCGGAGTGAGCGGTTGCAACAGGGCACGCCGCCGGGCGGCTCCCGGGCCCGAGCCGGCAGGCACAGCGAAGCTAACAGCGCCCATTTCAAGCGAATAAGCCTGCAGAATCGACGTCCGGTCGGAATGCTGAGTGAGCCTCAGCGGAAGTATGTTCAAACTTTTTTGCATAAATTTTACGCAAAATTACAAGAAAATTTGCATAGTTCAAAAAAACGTCGTAACTTTGCACTCGCAATTCAACGCTGACGGCCCATTCGTCTATCGGTTAGGACGCAAGATTTTCATTCTTGAAAGAGGAGTTCGATTCTCCTATGGGCTACTAATCAATAAAAAATTTATAAAAGAACCAACTTATTACAAATGGCAAACCACAAGTCATCTCTTAAGAGAATCCGTCAGACCGAAAGCCGCCGCCTTCGTAACCGCTACTACGAGAAAACCGCTCGTACCGCAGTTCGTCGCATCCGCAAAATGACCGACAAGGCTGAAGCCCAGAAGGCCCTCAACGCGCTGACCGCTCTGCTCGACAAGCTGGCCCGCAAAAACACCATCTCCAAAAACAAGGCCGCTAACCTCAAGAGCTCGCTCCAGAAGCACGTAAACTCACTGGCCGCTTAATTTCGAGCGACCGCCACGATGGCCCATTCGTCTATCGGTTAGGACGCAAGATTTTCATTCTTGAAAGAGG